>CACZCD010000001.1 GCA_902779565.1 uncultured bacterium
CGCTGTCCGGGATCGTCACGCCCGTAAGCCCGCTGCAACCGGAGAACGCAGAAGACCCGATGCTCGTCACGCTGTCGGGTATCGTCACGCTCGTAAGGTTTTTACAGTTGTAGAATGCATAATAATCAATACTCGTTACCGGATAGCCGCCAAGCGTAGCGGGAATCGTCATCGCGCCAACAGTCGAGGTTGAAACTGCCGTACTTGATGACGAACCTCCGCCAAGCGAAGCCGTGCCACCTGAAACCGTGTAAGTCCAAGTGATGCCATTGACGGTTTTTGTCAACGCAAAGGCCGGCAACGCACACACCACCATTGCCATCAGCATCAAGCCGAGTTTTCCAAGTCTATTCCACTGTTTCATGACGAGGTCTCTTTCTGCGACATTGATTCGCGTCGCCCGCCATTTCTGGCGGGCGGCACCTTGTAAGATTACCGAACACCCACATTGAGCAGCATCCGGCAGAACTCATCGCCATTGATGAGCGTAACGCCTTTCTCCTTTGCGAGTTTCTGCGCTTCGTCGGTGAACGTATTGGCAAGCGAAACGACCCAATAGGCATGGGTCCAGTTGTCGTCTTCGTCCTTTTCGTCATTGCGCTTATTGGCAAGGGCGTAGTCGTTTATCTGTCGAACGGCCCAGTCATCGGTTATCCCCACGTACTTCTTGCATTGGACGGAGACAGTGAGTTTCAATGCGGGGAACACGGCCTCGACATCGCAGTCGCCCTGCTTGTCCTGATAGTTTTTGGACAGGACGGCGGCTTGCGCACCAAGAGTCTCGAAATAGGCGGCCACCTTACGCTCGAATTCCTCGGGCGAACAATGTTTTTCAAGCTCCTCCCGCAACGTCTTGCAGACTGCTCCAAAAATGTCAAAAGGCGTATTCTTTGTACTTCTCTCAAGGGCGTCTTCAACCTCGTCGGCAAGATCTTGGATGTTGAGATTCGTCTGTTGACATTTCATCCGGCTTAACAACCCAGACGCAGCATAGTCCTCACGCGGAGAGCAATCCGCAAGTATGTCAACGTCTCGCTCCCAGCCAATATCCAAGTCACGCTCGGAAACCTTGGCATCTCCAGTCACCCTGCAGATGAAAAAGCCGTATGGGCATGGCACGACCACAACATCCCCTACAGCTATTTCGGTGACAAAGCGCCACAGTCCCCTTTTCAGCCGTTCGATCTCGCCGTGATATACGGCTGTATAGGCAGCGCAGAAAGCGTCATAATCCTTCCGGGCGAGGGCATCGCGCGCGTCAGCAGACTCGGCAACCCCCGCAAAGCCAATAGTCAGGCGCTTTTCATCCGCAAAGATCTTCAATCCGCCTTCGTGAGTTACACGATGCATCCAGTATTTCTTGTTCATGTTTTCTGTTCTTTCTCCCGCACCTGTTGCCGGCACAGCTCACCCTCGGCACAGGGAAAGAGTGTCGTGCCTGCTCCCTTTTCAGACATCGGGCGGTGGTGGAAACAAAAAGCACCTCCCTCGATGCATTGAGTGAGGTGCCTCAGAATAGACCTGTCAAAATACACCGAAGGAGGCGAAACTGCACGAAGGCAGTGCTTCTTCAATGCGCTTTGACAGTAGTGATAGTTTCTGAGGCTTTCACTCAACGCGACCCAAACGCGGCGGCGGCTACGGCTGCTCACCACCACCCTCCTTCGCGCAAACGCTACGGAGGGTAAACCACGCGGGTAATCTGTTGCTTCACCCTTTAACGGGCAAAACGGGGCGAATTATACCCCATCGCAAAATCAAATACAAGCGCGAATTTGTGATTGATTATTGGAGGATTGGAGGATTGGGGGATTGGAGGATTGTTTAGTGGTTAGTGGTTAGTGGCTAGAGGTTAGTTTAGAGTTTCCAGTTTAGAGTTAGTGGCTAGTAGTTAGTGGCTGGTGGTTAGATATGAGAATATGGTGCGGACGAATTCTTGCAAGCGCAAATTGCGTCCAGACTTTCGGCACGGGTAGGCGCAAGCGTTACCGCTTGCGCCGTACGGAAAACGCCTCTAGCGCGGGCGGGGAACGGCGATGCCGACCACGGGGCCAGAGCTTTTGCGGACGGCGGGGCTGCGCAGACGCCACGCAGGCGAGGCGCAGGGGCCGAGGGCGGTATTCCGACCCGGTCCATGCGCCCGCCTGTGCGGATGGTTGCGCAGGACTACGCCGTCCGCAAAGGCGGTGGCGGAGTGGCGGCGAGACGTTCCTCGCCAACGCGCCTCGTGCAACCGCGGGCTGCATCGGCCCCAATGCGGAACGGACCGATGCGAAAAGCCGCGCACCGCTAAGCGGCCGCCCCCGAAGGCAATCTTCCGATTGGCGAGCGGGGCGGACGCAACGCGGGGTGCGCTTTTCGCGCGGGAGTACCGTTGGGCAGATGCAGCCCGCAGATTCGGGCACAGCAAACAGAACAACAAAGCAAATTGATATTCTCAATTTCTAGAGACGCGCCCTGTCCGCGGCGGCAAAGAGAGTCATCACATGAATCGTCTTGATCCTTGCAATCATTTCTTCCCCTCTTTCCTTCACGCTTGCCCGATCACTTCCCAATGCCCGCCCTTGTCAGGCCCCACGCGGCGGATGACGCCGGCCCGTGTCAATGCTTTCAAATTCCACTCAACACCACGAATAGACAACCCTGTCGCTTCAGCAAGGTCTTTACGTGTGGCAAATGGGTTCGCCTTCAGGTTCTTAACGATCCCCTCACTCTTACTCCCCGGTTTCACCACAGTCTTCACCACAGTTTTCACCACAGTTTTCTCCGTAGTTTCGACAGGATGAGCGGGGATACTTTTTTGGGCATCTAACCTGAAAGCCTTGTGAATCGGAAGGATAACCGTCATGAACGAGCGCGTTTCGGGATTGTAGAACTCTGGGGGGCGGCGAGCCATTCTCCCGCATTGCGCGCACGATTTTTCCAATCCAGACGTTCAGAAGCTCCTTGTTTACGGCATCGACCGATTCCTTGCGGATTCCGTTCGGCGGCAAGACGGGCATGCCATTCTTCTCTTCAACACCCAGAATGATGTACCCTCCGCCCCAGTTGTCGATATCATTTGCGAATGCACAAACCGAATGGAGAACCTTTTCAGGATTCCAGTCCTTCTTGTATTCTATCCGCGCACTCTCCACCTTACGCTGATGAATCAAGTCATCTATGTTCAATGGCAGTGCCATTTCAAGACTTTTACTCTTATCACACGACACAACACGACCCAAACGCGGCAGCAACGGCTCACAACCTCACCCTCCTTCGCGCAAACGCTACGGCGGGCAAGCCACGCGGGTAATCTGTTGCTTCACCCTTTGTCGGGCAAAACAGGGCGAGTTATACCCCATCGCAAAATCAAATACAAGCGCGATTTAGCGATTATTGGAGGATTGGGGGATTGGAGGATTGGGAGAGTGGAATTACGGCGGAATCTACGATTCGGCAGTTCTCGCTCGACCTCAGCCATTCAAGCTGATGCCGAGGCGGCGGAGGGGCTCCATGACGAAAGCGCGTTCGCGGGCGCGGGGATGCGGGAGCGTGAGGTCGGGATCGTCCGAGACCACACCTTCGTAGTCGATCATGTCGATGTCAATCGTGCGCGGCATGTTCCGCACGCTGCTGCGGACGCGTCCAAGGTCGTGTTCAATCTGATGCATCCGATCCGAGAACTCCTTCGGCGAAAGGGCCGTCTCCACCACAAGGATGCGGTTGAGGAACTTCTGCGCCGCGAATTCGGGCGGCACGTCCACCGGCTCCGTCTCCTCCGTCTCGCTCGCGGCGACGAAATGCGTGGAGGGCAGCGCGCACAGCGCCTTCTGCGCGCGGTCGAGATAATCCGCACGCGGCTCGATGTTCGAACCGAGGCAGAGGATCACGCGCGCATCCTCCGGTTCCACATGGATCACGGCATCCGCCATCCCAATGTCCGCAGCCAAGATGGCGGCCTTCACCTCATGCCCGATGGCGTGTCCCTGCGAGATGGTGAGGTCGCGCGCCACCTGCACATGAAGATCGGATTGCATCGAGCCGCCATAGCGGCGGATACGCACCTTGTGCACCCTACGCACGCCGGGCACGGCACAGGCGATACGCTCCACCTCCTTCGCCACCGCCCCGCAGTTGGCATCCGTCAACGCCTGAAACGCCGGCTTCGCGATTTCGAACGCCACACGCAGGATGAACACGCCCACCAATATCGCGCCGGCGGCATCCAGCCACTTGAGCGACGGGAAGAAATGGGCGACGGCGACGGCGATCGCAACGGGGATGGAGCTGATGGCGTCGGACCGGTGATGCCAGGCGTTCGCCTCTGTCGCCGGCGAATTGAACCGCTTCGCCACGGCATGCGTCCAGCGGTAGAGCGCCTCCTTCGCCACGACCGAAAGGAGCGCCACAAAGAACGCCATCGCGTCCGGCACCGAACCGCCGCCCTGCAACAGCGCGCAAAGCCCCTTCCAGCCGATCTCCAACGCGACGCCCGCCACCATCAGGGCGATGAAGCCTGTAACGACCGCTTCAATCTTGCCGTGTCCGTAGGGATGGTCCTCGTCCGCCGGCGAGACCCAGAACTTCACGCCGAGAACGAGCGCCGCATCTGTGATGAGGTCGGAGAGCGAATGGATGGCATCCGCCAGAAGCGCCTGCGACGCAAACGCCAAGCCACCGGCAAACTTCACGCCCGCGATCAGCAGGTTCACCGCCGCGCCGGCATACGTCACGCGGCGCACAGCGGCGACCGAAGCCGCCCGGCTCTCCTCATCGTCGCTCATGACAGGTTCCCGCTGTCGCCGTCCGCGCCGCGAATCGTCTCCATCACCTTGATCGCCTGAACGGTCTCGCGCACGTCATGCACGCGGACGACGGCAGCCCCGTTCAGCGCACACCACACGGCGATGCCGAGATTGCCGCCGAGGTTCTTGCCCGTCACCTTCTCGCCGGTAAGCTTCTTCACGATGCGCTTCCGGCTCGCCCCCACCAGCACGCGCCCCTTCTTCGCCAGATCGGGGATGGCTCGCAGCAGCGCAAGATCCTCCTCGCGCGTGGTGCCGAAGCCGATCATCGGATCGAAGTAGATGCGCGACCGAAGCGCCGGATCGTCCGCCACCTGATCCCAGCAACCGGCCGGCATCACAAGCTCCATCTGCGGAAACTCCCGCAGAAGTGCCAGCATCGCCGGAATGGGTTCGGCATAGACGCAGTTGAGGATCGTCGCACCCAATCCGATGGACTGCCGCGCCGTCTCGGGATGATAAGTGTCGATGGAGATCGGGGGTTGAGGGCGGTGGCGGGCGGGAGTGGCGAAAAAGCCCTCAAGAACCGGTTCAAGACGAGACCACTCCTGTTCCCACGTAAGCGGCGTTGCGCCGGGGCGCGTGGACTCCGCGCCGAAGTCGATGATCGCCGCGCCTTCCTCGATAAGATTGCGCGCACGGCGGACGGCTTCTTCGGGACGAAAATACTGGCCACCGTCCGAAAACGAATCGGGCGTGACGTTGACAATCCCCATGACCTGCGTCATTTCTTCACCTTCTTCCGGATGGCCACGAACTGTCCGGGATCCTTCGCCCGCGCGACGATATGTTCCGCATAGGTCTCGCTGTAGCTCTTGCCGTCCACCATCTCGTCGCTACGCCCGTTGTAGCGCTTCAGCGCCGTCTGCCAATCATCGAATGTACCGGAGGGACGCTTTGACGCCGGCTGGCCGCTCGCGCCAAAACCCTTGCGCGTCAGGAACCGGATGGCCGCGCGGATATTCTGCTCCGCCGTTCCTTCATTTCGCTTCGAGGGTTTCGTGAGACCCAGCGAAGACTTCGCATCGCTCCAATCTCCCGGCACATTGACCTGCTGCGGATCCACATCCCACGCCGCCAACGAACGGGTGTCGCGCCCCCCCGTCTCCTCGATCATGTGCGACTTGACGAGCGCCGAGGTCAACGCGGGAATCTTCTTCCCCTGCGCAGGGGTCGCGCCGGCCCAGTCCGTGCGATTGCGGTTGAACTCGTCCACGCACCGCACGATGAGCGCATCATGCTCCTGATAGCGGTCATCCTCAAATCCCCGGAAGATCGGTACGCGCCGCACGCGCCATTCGGCGGCGCGATCCACGATGGCGCCCGGCGGCGTGGGCGCAGTCTCTGTCTCGCCCGTGCGATGTGCCGGTGGGGTCACGCGTCCCGCGTGACCGCCGGGCGGTGTCTTGCCGGTGGGCTGCCTTTTGCCGACGGGCGGCGCCTTTCCGGCGTTGGCCGCCATCCACCGCTTGTGGAAACGGCGGTAGAGGGCTTCGACCTTCTGAAGCGCGGGGCGCTCCTCCTTCTTCACGAACCGGTCGTCGAAGTAGAGATAGCCATACTTGTCGAATGCGAACCGGTTGTTCATCACATTGATCTCGAACGCGACGCCAGCCTTGGACATCGGCTCCTCCTCGATGCCCTGCGCCTTCAGCTTCGCCAAATAGACCGCACGGCGCTCCCCTGATTTCTGGATCACCTGCATCACCTCGGTGAACGCCTGTGCAATCTCCAACCATTCAGCCGGTGCAATCTGCAGCGAGGTCGCCGGCAACCCCTTCAACCCTTCCCCCATGGGCTGGAAGTTGACGGCCGCATTCATCAACGCGCCCAGGACATCCTGCGGCACGGACGGCGCCGGCGCACGTGCTGGTTTCGGGGCGGTGCCTTGCGGTGCCGCCTCAGCGCAGAACGTCAGGACGACCAAAGTGGTCGCCAGCCCAAAACAGAACTTGGAAAGATTGTTTGCCATACGCCGCTGATTATATCACATGTTCGGTCATTTCAACCGGCCGATGAACGAAATCCGGCCGGCGCCCGTTGGCTTCTCGTAGGCGAGCGGATAGTTGGCGAGCGCCGCCAGCGGCGAGGCGGCCGAGGTGAGGGAGGGCTGACCCGTTGCATCCTTCTGGAAAGCCTTCGCATATTCCGCCAGCACCAGATAGTCCGTCGCCATGCCGTTCTCAATCTTCTTCGTGCTGCGGAACATCGCGAACCCATCGCCGCCATCCACAAGTGTAAAGCCATTCCCGACAACACGATAGACGCCGTGCGGATCAAGCGGAACGAACTTCCCCTCCTTGCGGTCGTAAACCTGCACGTTCTTGACGCGATAGACGCCGTTCGACGGTCCAGCCACCCATGCACCCGTCGCATCCACCTGTATGGCGGACTTCACCGTCACGTCCACCGCATACTTGAGACCGGCGACCTGAAGAAATCCGCCGAACTCCGCCTCGCCCCCAACCTGCGCACCGAACTCAAGCGCGTCGAGAATCTGCCGCCCGTTCGCCTCCACCACGCCGATGTCCCCGCCGAACGGCTGCACTGTGCGGAGCGCCTTGAGCGTCACGTCGCCCGCTGGGATGTCCGCGCGCACGTTGCCGCCGTTCATGAGCGCACAGTCGCACGCGAAACCATACCGCTCGTTCGCGCACCACCACGCGGCATCCGCCGCGAAATCACCCGCCGAGCAATCTTCCTTGCGCGCCAGACGGTCCGTCGTGCCCGGCACATAGGCGCAGAGCGCGGTGGGGGCGACCGCCACGCGCTTCCCCAGCTGACGCGCCACCTTGTCGGCCAGCTCCTGTTCGAGACGGGCCACCGCCGGCTTCTTCTCGCCGCGCGGATACACCGTACCGGCGGCGACGCACCGTCCATCCTCAAACGTCAACGAGCCCAAGATGCCGAGGTAGCTGCCACTCTGCGTGAGCACCACCTCTTGCCCCACCGCGTTACGCACGCGCATGCCGGTATACTCGGAATGCGAATGGCCATCGATGAACGCAACCACGTTCGTGGTGTGCGCAATCACGTCCAATGACCGATAACCCGCACAGTCGGGCGACACGCCCATGTGACCGAGCAGGATCGTGTAGTCCGCGTGCGCGGCAGCTTCGTCCACGGCCTGCTGCACGGCGGCATAGAGCGCGTCGCCACGCTCTCCCGCAATGAAATCGTACGCGCGCCAACTCCCCGAGGGATCGAGGAAGGTTGACGGTTTCGCCGAGACGAGCGTGGTGGGCGTGGTGACGCCGACGAACGCCACGCGCACCGTCCCCGCCGTCACCACCACATACGACGGCAGCACGCGCGTCCCCGGATCGTCAGGTGCCTTTCGGTGGATGAAGTTGCAGCAGGTGTAGCGGAACGTCGCTCGACGGACATTGTCAAACATCGTCTGCATGCCATAGTCGAACTCGTGGTTGCCGAGCGTCGCCACGTCGTAGCCGGCGGCGTTCATGATGCCGATCACGCTGCGGCCCGAATCGTATCCGCCGAGGGCGGTGCCCTGCACATGGTCGCCCGCATCCACCAGGATCACATGTTCACCAGCCGCCTCAAGGCGATCCTTTTCCGCCGCAATCGCCGAGAACGCGACAAGCCCGTCGTCAATGTGGGAATGTGTGTCGTTCGTGTGCAGCACCGTCACACGCGCGGCTACAGCCGTGCACGACACAAGCATCGCCGCCACGACGATCATTCCATTCATTTTTCTTTCTTTCATCATAGTCTCCTTGACGGTCAGTTGGTAGTTGATAGTTGGTGGTTGATTTGTCTCACGCAGAGGCGCAGAGGACGCAGAGAGAAATTTCGGAGTTGTGACTCCGCTCAAAAAATAACATGGATTCCACCTTTCCACTTTTCCACCTTTCCACCATTCCACCTTTCCACTTTTCCACCTTTCAACCTTTCAACTTTTGGATGAGGAACACCTTGTCGCCCACGCGGCAGCGCGGGGCCGGGAACGTCACCCACGTCCCCTTCTCGGCCACCTCCGGTACTTCCTCGTCGCGCCGGAGCGAAGCGATGCGAAACTCCTGTACGCCCGTTGTGGGACCTTGGATCTGGACGAGATCACCCACTTTTACGGCGGCATCCTGAATCTTCACCTGCGCAATCTCCGCCTTCAGGAAATAGTCGATCACGATGCCGACGTGGCGTTTCACCTCCTGCGCGGACGAATTGGGCGTATCAGTGAACTGGTCCACTCCCGGACGCCCAAAGTAGAGGCCGCGCGAATATTCGCGATGGAAGAAACGCCGCGTCCGCGCGACCAGACGCTCCGCCTGCTCGGGCGTATACGTGCCGGCCAACACAGCATCCACCGCTTCGCGGTAAGCGCTCACCACTGTCATCACATATTCGGCGTTGCGGGCGCGTCCCTCGATCTTGAACGACGCGATGCCCGCCGCCATCAGCTGATCGATGAACGGCAGCGAACAGAGGTCCTTCGCCGAGAGCACGGTGTGGGGCGTCACAAAGAACTCCGTCTCCGAATCATGCACGGGCTGCCCCTCGCCATCCGAATAGAGATCAACGGCCTTTAGAAGAAACGTGCGCCGGCAGGGCTGGCGACACTCGCCGCGGTTCGCGCTGCAGCCGTAGGCGTCGTGGCTCATCATGCAGCGTCCGCTCTCCGCCACGCATTGCGCGCCATGCACGAAGCACTCCACCTCCAGGCCGCCTGCCGCCACGATGCGCTTCACCTCGTCAAGCGTGCATTCGCGCGCCAGCACCACGCGCGAAGCGCCCTGCTCCTTCACGAAGCGCACCGCCGCCGAATTCGAGATGCTCATCTGCGTGGAGACGTGAAACCGCACGCCGTGTTTTCGGCACAGCGCCACCACGCCCCAGTCCGCAACGATGAACGCATCCACATACGGCTTCGCCGCCATGATCATCCGCTCTACTTTCTCCGTCTCATCCTCAAACAGGATCGCGTTGAGCGTGAGATAACGCTTCACCCGCCGCGGTGCCGCTTCGCACCGCCGCTGGATCTCCGGCAGGTCTTCCACCGTGAAGTTCACGCCCGCGCGCTGGCGCATGTTGAATTCGTCCAAGCCGAAATAGACGGCGTCCGCCCCCGCATCAATTGCCGCCTGAAGGCAGGTCATGTCACCGGCCGGCGCCAAGATCTCAGGCGCCTTCAGGCCGCAACCAACATCGCGCACATCCTGCTGCATGGTTCCCGCCTGCGCGTCAGATCTTTCCCAGACCGGCGGCGATGCGCTCCGAGAGATCCTTGTCACGAAGCGCGGTGAGAACCGGATCAAGTTCTCCCTCGATGATGCGGTCGAGCGAATAGAGAGTGAGATCCACGCGATGATCGGTCAACCGGTTCTGCGGGAAGTTATAGGTACGGATGCGCTCGGAGCGGTCGCCCGAACCGCGCAGCGTCAGACGCGACGCGCCCAGCTTCGCCTCTTCCTCGCGCCGCTTGAAGTCGAGGATGCGCGCCTTGAGGGTGGCCAGACACTTCTCGCGGTTTCGGATCTGCGAGCGTTCATCCTGACACTGCGCCACGAGTCCCGTGGGAAGATGCGTCATGCGGACGGCGGACTCCGTCTTGTTTACGTGCTGACCGCCCGCGCCGCCCGCACAGAAGAGGTCGATGCGCAGATCCTTCTCGGGAATCTCCAGCTCATCCTCCTCGTCCGCCTCCGGGAACACCACCACCGTCGCCGCGCTCGTGTGGATGCGTCCCTGCGCCTCCGTCTCAGGCACGCGCTGGACGCGGTGTCCGCCGCTCTCGAAACGGAAGAGCCCGTAGGCCCCCTCACCCTCAACGGTGAAGATGACCTCCTTGTAGCCATCAAGAGAAGTCTGGTTTTCGGACATCACGCGGATGCGCCAGCCCCTCGCCTCGCAGTAGCGCGAATACATGCGGAACAGGTCGCCCGCGAACAGCGCGGCCTCCTCGCCGCCGGTGCCGGCGCGGATCTCGAAGCAGGCGTTGCGCGCCTCGAGCGGATCGGGCGGCAGAAGTCCCGCCAGCACCTCACGCTCGGCATCCGGGATGCCCGACGAAAGCAACTCGACCTCCTTCGTCGCCTCGGCCGCCAATTCGGGATCCAAAGAGGCGTCGGACAGCATCGCCTTGGCGCCGTCGATGTCGTCCAACAGCTTGAAGTAGCGCTTCGCCGCCGCTTCGAGCTTCTTGAGGGCCGTGTGTTCGCGCACCGTCTCGCGGTAGCGCTTCACGTCCGCAATAACGGAAGAATCGCCCATCGCGGCTTCCACCGCAGAGAGGCGATCCAACACTTTTCCGATCTGGGCTTTCTCGATCAAGCCTTTTTCTGGAATTTCGCGTAGCGCTTCTTGAACGAGTCAACGCGGCCTTCCGTGTCAACCATCGTCTTCTGCCCCGTGAAGTAGGGGTGGCACGCGGAGCAGGTGTTCACCTGCATCTCCTTCTTGGTGGAACGCGTCTTGATGACATTGCCGCACGCGCACGTAATCGTCGCGTCTTCGTAGGTAGGATGGATTCCTTCTTTCATCTTTCTTCTCTGCCTTTCAAAAAAGTGTGCGTATGATACCATTTTGCCGCCCTCCGCGCAAGAGGGTGCGCGGGAAAGGCGCTTGTGCTTGTGTTTGTTGCCAGTCCGTGGCCGCGTCCGTTGTAGCCCGTTGCCTGTCCGTTAGGCGTCCGTATTAGCCCGTGTGAAGTCCGTAATCTGCCTGAAGCCTGTCCATGATATGTCCGTGGGTAGTCCGTGGTGTGTCCGTCTATGGGAGGGCGAGTGTCCTCGTGAAACGCCTCAAGTCCGTAATGCGTCCTTCTCGTATCCGTGTGAAGAAATGCGAAAAGGCGGGCGGCCCGAAGACCGCCCGCCGCCACGGAGGGTGCGCGCGTCCACGAATGCAATCCGCTACGCAATCGCGCGCCTCCGTCTTTCTCCGCCCTTATATCGAGACGACAGTCACCGTCACCGGCGAAGAGGTGTGATCCGCACCGCCGCTGTGGCGCGTCACCGTGACCGAAACCTCGGAATTGTCCAGTACATCGTCGAGTCCGGTGGGCCACTCGGACTTCAAGTACACATCGGTCATCTCGTGTACGCTTCCCCAGACCTCCGCACCGTCCTCGCGGGTGAATTTCACCGACAACTCTGAGCCGTCATACCCGAAGTTGCGCCCAGAGATCATGACTTCCTCTCCCTTGATGAGCTGCCCCGGTATGGCACCCGCAGCCGTAGAGACGATTGAGGTCACCACCGGTGTCAGATCCGGTCCGGGCGGGATCGCCGCCGCCTTGACCGTGACCTTGTGCAGAGCCGTGACGAGCGGAGCCGTGGGGTCGAGACCGTGCGAGACGAGCCGCACGTAGTATGTCCCCGCCGATACCGCCGAGGCGAGCGTGCAGATGATCCGCTGGCCGTCCTCGGTGGAGACCACCGTGATGTCTGCGACCTTGGTCAGTCCGTCCGCCGCAACGAGCGCAAGGGATTCGTCCTCGCCGTCCGGCACCGTGAGATCGATGCCCGCAATGCGGAACTCCTTCAGTCCGTCGATCAGGCGGTAGGTCTCGGACGCGAGATCCATGACAGAACTGATCTTCACGTTGCCGTTCACCGCTTCCACCCCGAGGCTTGTCGGTGCTATGCCGGACACCGCATCGCGGATGTCCTGTGAGAGCGTCGCGCCGATGTAGAGCGTGTTGCGCGGGGCGCGGAACTCGTCGTCCTCGCTGTCGAACGCCCCGCCAATCATCGGATAGAGCGACACCGCGCCCATGTTGATGCGTACGACATCGTCCGCGATCTTCTCGGCGGCAAACTCATAGAACGCGTTCAGGAAGTACTGCGCCGTAGCGCGGGTCATGAACGTGCCCCTGTCGAGCATCCGCTGGAGGATGTTGTCGTAGGCGAGCGAGCCAATCGGAACGGCCACGCCAAGATACGGAGCCTTCGCCGCCGTCGAAGTGCCGTTACGCACGAGACGGTAGCCGACTTTCATTGTCTTCGTTGACATGATGTTTATCCTTTCTTTTATTCCGCCTTCACGACAATGTTCTTCACCTTTGCCGTTGCGGGCTTCAGCGATTCGCGCATCCCGTTGCGGCAGCTCACGACAAGCGTGTACGTGCCGGGTTCAGGCGGCTCCGCGAAGACGCAGTCGATGGTCTGGCTATCGCTCCGCTCCACTGTCGCCGTGGCGACGATGTCGCCCGTCTTGGCGTTGACGAGCCACACGCCCTCGTCCGGGTTGTCCGGCGAGATGCCGAGTTTCTGACCCTGAATGAGCACGCGATTCGTGCCGGTGATCTCGGAAACGCGCTTCGTGACGGCGTCCATCACGGCGGCGACCGTACAGGTGAGACCGAGCGTGACGTTCTCCGGCAGCACCGCCGACATCGCACTCTTGAGCGGATCGAGCGTGCGTATCGTCGCGATGAGCTGGTGCCGTTCCGGATCGAACGCCTCATCCTCGCTCATGAACGCGCCGCGTATCGCGAAGCCCGTGGTGAGCTGTCCGAGGTTAATGCGGTAGCCCGCAATCAGCTGAGTCATGATCTCCTCCGAGAGCGCGTCGAGGAAGTACTTCCACAGCGATGCGTCCTGCTTGGTGCGCTCCGCAAGACGCTCCGCGAGTTCATCGCGCCCGATCGTGCCGTTCGTCTGAACGTGGGCTGTATAGACCACGCGATCCGTGATTGCGTCAGGAACACGCGTCAGGGAGAATACGATATTGTCCATTGCATTCCCCCTTTCACTTGTTCACCTGAATGCCGAACGGCACGCCAAGCCCCACAACCCCGATTGTGTGTGCGGAGTCCGCCGGAGTCGTGACGGCGGTGCATCCCGCAAGCGCCGCACCTGCGACGCCCGCAACGGCCGCAACTGCGGCCCGTACCGCCTCCTTCAGGAAGGCGATCAGCTTGTTCTTCAGCTTGCTTTTCATTGACTGTTTTCCTTTGTCTGCATTGAACGGCGGCGAGCGCATGGCCACGCGGACATGTACGTCCTCCGCCACCATGCATTGGCGTCGGGGATGCGTCCGGGTTCGGAAAATCTTCAGAAACCTTCCGCCGCCCACAACGCCTTGAACCGCGAAATGAATCCCGGCAGAACATGACGCCGGAACGTCCACATGGCGATGCCGATCTCCGCCGCGACCTTCTTCCAGTTCAGCAGCTTCATGTAAAGTTCGGCAATCCGGCGATCCTCCGGCGAAAGCCGAGCGACGGTGTGGCGCACCGCAAGGCGGTCACGCTCCCGGACACGCTGACGCGACGACATGGCGTACATGTCCCGCACGGCCTCAACGGCAGGCTCTCCACACCGCATCTGCCACGGAATGAGGGACCGAAAATTGCGCCGCCCTTCGTTCTGCGCCTCGTTCAAAGCCAAGGAAAGCGCAGCCTTCCGACCGCGCTCCCCTTTATCCTTATTATAGTGCAACCTCCGCAGTATCATGTTCTCGACATCCGATTCGTCGAGTCCATACGGACGATGCTCACGCACATAGCGCCTCGACCAATGCCGAGCGAAGTCGATTGATTTCCGGTCCATGCCAATGTCCTTTTTCTGGTGGAGGTCCGGCCCATTCCAGACACTCCCAAGACATTGGCATCGACTTCGCCATCAGGTTCGGTTTCAACGAAAACAATTCAAAAAACTTAGCAGGGTGCGACACCCGGACATCGCACCCTGCAATCACCAAACTCCGCAAGGTGCGACACGGACACTTCGCACCCTGCGACTCTCTCTTGTTGCACCCTGCAACATCGCGCTATCGCACCTTGCCACTTTCGCCCGTCATACCCTGCGACTCAAAAAACCTCTTTTAGGGCACCCAAACCACCGCCCCCGCATCATCGCGCCGCCCCTCCGCTCATGCATTGAAGGCCCCTGTTCTCCACCGTTTTAACAAAGGAGGGCCGCCACCGACATTGGCCTGCCTTCCGAATTCATTGGTGCAATAGCTTGTTCATTCATAGTTTACATCTTTGGCATCGTGTCCTTCATGCCAAGCGCAAGATACTTGGAGCGCGCATAGTCGTAGTACTTGAGATCGACTATGGAATTCTCTGGAATGCCGATCGAGGCAAGGTAGCGGTGACGTGCAGTGGTGTCCACGCCATCGGTGCAGCCGGGCACAACAAGGCAGCGAACCTCCATCTTCGCCTTCGCCGCGACCAGCCGCTCAAGATTCTTCCTGACGATCTTGTTTGAAACTCCCGTGTACTTCATGTGCAACGTATCGTCCTCGGCCTTGTAGTCTGGGAGCCACAGGTCCGTGACGGGCAGCATCGCGTCAATCGCAGCGGGTGGCGCGTAGAGCGATGTGTCAAGGCATGTATGAAGTCCGGCGGCCTTGAATGCCTTGAACAGCTCCGCCGCCCATTCCCAGAAGAACAGCGGTTCGCCGCCGGAGAGCGTCACGCCACCGCCCGACTCGTCGTAGAACGCCTTGTCCTCAAGAGCCTTCGCGACGATCTCGGGAATCGTCATCGGCTTGCCGTAGAGCTTGAGCGCCCGCGTCGGACACGTTGCCTCGTCCATCGTGCAATGCTCGTGGTGCTTGCACAGGTGCTGGAACCGCGCCCACTGCGCCTCAGACTTTATCGATTCGGGGTTGTGGCACCAGATGCACTTCAAGGGGCACCCCTTCACGAAGAAGGTCGTGCGGATGCCCGGCCCGTCCCAGATCGCCATCCGTTTAGTGTCGAGCATCAGCGGCGCCTTAACGGCACGCCCGGCTGCGGACAGCATTGGGCTTACGGCAAACGCTGTCGAAGATACGATGAAACTCTTGCGCGTTACAGTCATTATGTCACCACTGCTTCATGATATTCTCGGCACGGCGGATGTAGGCATGCCCTTATTGTGCCACATTGGCGCATCAGCCACTTTCAAGGCAAATATGGACGAATGCAGACGAAATTGACGCCCAGGCGCTCACCCTTGGACGCGGCCTCGTCCGTGATCACGAGTTCCGTTTCGCCGCGCTCGGCCGCAAACACGACCTGATGCAGGTTGATCCGCCCGTATTTGCCCTTCTTCTTGCTGACCTTCGTGCTGCGGTCAACATATGACCAGCTGAGTTCGGGAAGCAACCGCACACCGTCCTTGAAGATGGCCTTAAGCGGAATTTCGCGCGGGTTGGCCTTTCCGGCCTTCATGTCGTCCACATCAAACGTGGCGTACCTGAGAACGTATGTCCTCCCAGCGACAAGGCCGCAGACCGACTGCGTAAGGTTGTTCGCGGTTTCGCCGCGCTTGAACGAAGCGAAGGTGTCGCCGCATCCAGTTCTGCCCGCCAGATAACGGTTTTCGGCCCACTCGGCAAGCTTGGGGCATTCGTCAAGCGTCACGTCCCCATGCACCTTCCACGGCCCGAAAGCGTGCTCGAAATCGCCGTTCCGGAGATGGCCCGGGATGTAGCGCAGACCATACTGCTCCGCAATCGAATCGGTGCGTCCCTCTATGCAGTAGTGCCGCATCAGGCGGAACGACCAGCGCAGCGTATCGTCATCGGCATGATGGGCGCCCCAGTAACCGGCGGCGACGAGACCATCGCATCGCGGGTCGGTGGCGAGCGCGTGTATCTGCATCGCGAGATACGCGTTGTAATCGACCTCGGGATGGTGCGCGATCGAAAGCTGCAGAAGCCCCGTGAAGTTCCCACTGACCACGCCCAGGCAGTCCTGGCAGAACGGATGCGTATCGCGATACAGCCCCACGCCGACAATCATGGATTCGATGGCCGCAAGCGCCTCAGCCTCCGTCTTTTTCGTGCGCATATAGCGCTCGTTGAGGAGAAGTCCGCGCCCATGGCCGGCATTCGCAATCGCCGCGAACATCTCGGACTCAATCGGCCGCCGCGTTGGCGACGCGATCACCCAGGTGCAGACCGTCCGCTCCGTGTCGCGTTCCGCGCAGAACTTCTCGATGGCGTCTATGAACTCCATGTTGGTCTTGTCGTTCTTCGGGCGGAGTCCCTGTTCGTCGAGCGTGATGCCGTCGCATGCGCGCTGGTTCAGCCCCGTCGATCTGCCGATGTTCCTGCTCATCCTCTCGGCCGTGCCGAGCGTCCTCACGTTCGCGAGCCACTGCCGCCCGAGGTCGTGCAACCGCCCGATGCTCTCCTTGGGCGCAGGCCCGCCGTTCATCGTCGTCACGCTTGGAACCACGTAGCGCCAGTAGAAGTCCCAATCGTAGCTCTCCTTGAGCGGCAGCTTGCGCGCGTAGGGGGCATAACAGATGATCATGGGGATCTCGCGCACCGCAATCCGCCCGGCGCCCTTGACGGCAAGCTGGTGCTCGCCTTGAGAAACAAGCCGCACCGTCTCCAGGGCGGGCGTGCCGTTCGTTATCACGCACTGCCCGTCAAGGCTTACCTCCGCGCTGTCAGCACCCGACACTCCGATGAACACCCATCCGTGTCTCCGCGTCTCGAACAGAAACTCTCCGGACGTCTCCTCCCCTGGCATTTTGGCGTCCAGCACCTCGGTCACGTAGTTGTTGAGTCGTTTGCGCCGCTCGGGATGCTTGATCTCCTGCACGGTCTCCACGCCGTACCGATACTTCTTCTCGTGTATTGCCGTTCCATCGCTGCGGCGCACCAGCGAAACCGTCATACAACCGGAATCGGCATTCTCCGGTAACGTGAAGAACATCTCGTCGCGCACAAGCGGTGCCCGCAGTTCGCCGCCCCATCCTTCGGAAGATATGAAGACGTCGCAAGTGCTCAGATCGGCGCCGCCCGGCAACTCCCCGAAAAAGCGAAACGAGAAACGCCGGTCGTCGCTTCTGATCCGCGCAAGCCGGCGGCTCCAAGGCACGAAGCGGGGCTTGCCGTCCACGGATTCGACGGTCCTGTCGGCATCCGAATGGGCAGTCCAGAATATGGCCGGCCTCAGATCGACATCGCCATCTGCGAGCGTAAACTTCACGTCCTCGAGCTTCACGTTGTCGGCGCAGTCGATGTAGAGGCCGAATGCCGGCAGGATTGAGGACCCGAAGCTGACCGCAGCATCAGGATACGCTCCCGGCAGCTTCGGCACGGGCTTTTCCATCGCCTCCTTGCTCTTCTCCTCCCCGGCACCATGGCATGTGATCTTCACGTTCCGCAACGTTACGTTCTTCGCGCGGCATCCGTCAACGCCGGTGATGGAGCTCGCCACAACGCCGTCCGCCTCGCCCGTCACGTTCTCGATCACGATGTCGCGCAGGATGTAGCTTTTGCCCGGCGACACTCCGGTTGAACGCCCGGTGCGCGTGCCGCCGCGCACGAATATCGGAACCTTCGCGCCATTCTCAAACGTTATACCGCTGTACCGCACCTGCTCCACCATTCCACCGTCCACGCACTCAACGGAGATGGCCGAGTTGGCAACGCCGAACGGCGCGCGCTTCGTCGCGCGCCAGAAATACCTGTTCTTCCCGCGATGTTTGGGATTCTTCGAAAGACAGTCGCGCCTCGCGGCCTCGCAGCGACAGTCTTCGAAGCGGATATTGCGCACCGTGCCGTGGCTGGCCGTGCCTATCTTGAACACGTTGCATTGCGAGCGCCCCACGCAGCGGCGGATCAGGACGTTCTCCACGGTGTAGTCTGGGTCGTTGGATTTTATGCAGAACGCATCGTCGCCCGAATCGACATCGCAGTCCTCGATAAGCACGTTCTTCGCCTCGATGTCGAACCCGTCGTTGAAGGAATCGGCATGGCTATCGACCTTCACGCGCCGCGCCACAACGTCCTCGCAGCGCTTGAACACGATTCCCCAGCAGGCCGCGTCGCGCAGGGTGAAATCCTCCAGACGCACCCCCTTGCAGTCCCCGAAGAACAGTCCGCGTGCGTTCAGGCCCTCGCGGCAACCCTTGACGTCCTTCGGGCGCTGCGGCCAGCTGAAGCCGTCGCCAAACACCGTCCCCGGCCCCGTGACCGCAACGTTCGTGGCGCAGAGCGCGAACACCACCGCGCTCCACGTCCCCTCGGAACACGGAAGTTCGGTTACGCGGTAGTCCTTGATGTTCGCAGACCCTTGCAGAACTGCGCCTTCGGCAAGATGCAGCTCCACATTGCTCTTGAGGTCAAGCTGTCCCACAAGATGCCGCCCGGCCGGCACAACCACCCGTCCACCGCCAGCCGCGTTCGCCGCATCGATCGCGGTCTGCCAGCGCGCGGTTTCGAAACCATCTGCAAAAGCGGCCAGCTTGATTGCGCCGGCCGCCGCTACGCAAAATGCACGCAACATCACTCAATGCTCCCCATGCAGACGAGACGCACACCGTGCGTCTCGCTTCTATACGTCGGAGAGCCGTTCCCACGCGAAGCAGACCTGCATAAAGAAGCCGCACTTCCGTAGTAACCTCCACGCACAACGCGCATAGATGAAGTGCCACGCCGCGGAGACTGGCCATCGTCGGAGACGTTTGCCGCTCCGTTGAGGCTGGAGCAGTCGTCCACATAGTAGTCGTGGCACCATTCCCCCAAGTTGCCATGCATATCGTAGAGTCCCCAACTATTCTTGCCGTACGACCCGACAGCCGCAGTTGCGTTGTTGGTGGTGCAGAACCTGTCGGGAGCGTCCGTACCGTTCACAAGCCCGCCGTTGTACTTGTACCGCCCTGGCAGATTGGAATCTTCTTCCGCATTAGAGTACGGAGTGCCGTCGCCCCATTTGCCTTCGCCGTTGCCGGCGCGGCAAGCGAATTCCCACTGCGCTTCCGTGGGCATGTCGAAGTCTATGCTTGTCCGCTTGCGAATCATTCCGAGAAATGAATTCTTATGTGGTGCTTGGGGCCAGTAGGTGGTCTTGTCTGGTTGCACCTGGCTGGTAGTCACCCACCCGGAACACCTGATCTCGGTATAGGCAACGCGATCTACCGGACGCATTGCTTTGTATGCCTCGTTCGTGTATATGCTGGGGCACTTCCCCATCACGTGATACCATTGCGTCTGGGTCACGGGGAATACGCCGATGTAGTAGTCGTTCGAGAGCGTCACGAGATGCGGAATTTCGTTTGCCGAGTTGCGCCCAGCCTCGTTGACGCTGCCCATGGTCCACTCCACGTTCTTCGCGTGGATGCGGCGCATGACCATCTTCGTGGTGCGGTAGTCGTCGTTGCCAAGAAGGCCGCCGGGAAGGAACTCCTCGGACGGATAGTACGCCTGCGTATTTGTCGATACGGTTGTGATATCCACCACCATGTAGTCCGGCGGCGCGTTCGTCTCCCAGGCCGTGAGAACGGCGCGGATGTTGTTCGCGGGAACCCTGTGTCCCGGCCACGAGAGGTCGGGCCGCCATTTGATGGAGTAGCGCGACTTGCCGCCAACGATACGGAACACGTCGCTGTCCTCGGTGAAGTTCTGGATGTGTTCGCCGCCGATCGACACCCATCCGTTCGCGCCGTTCGTCTGCACGTCAAGCGTCACCACCGCCGGAGACTGCGTGAGTGAATACTCGATGGTTACCGTTCGCCTGACTTGCCGCACCGTCATGTCTGTGACCTCAGGAAGGTCCGCAATTCCGGAGACGGCGGCGCACGCCGTAATTGCCGCCGCGAATGCCATTTTCATCTTCTGTGCTTTCATTGTTTTTCCTCTTTGATTGGGTTACCTGATGCAGACCGAAATTCCACGGAAGAGCCCGTCGCTGTTAAAGTCGAATCCGGAGACCGCCGTTTCCGTGCAGTATCTGGTATCAAGCTCGAAACCGAACAAAGCCACGCCTGGCATCACCACGTCGTCTGACGCGGTGGAGGCCGCCATCAATGCCGCCGTTGCGGCAAGAACTGCAATCTTCTTCATCATGCTCTCTCCTTTTGTTTTAATGCTTCTGCGAAAAGATCTATACCCTTGAGGTTGAAGTCGAGGTTCGCCTGCGAACAGCAGTTGGCCCATGGGGCCATGAGAAAACCGAGGAGGTGTTCGCTCAATATGTGCTTGCGGCAGTACGGCACGAGCGCGCCGATGATGTCGTCGCCGCCGGTCTTCTGCCGTTTGCGCGCACCGGCGCCCGCCCAGTTCGTGCCGCACGGTATCTGGTCGAAGCCAGCCTTCTCAAGCGCATCGAACGCAGCAAGGCGGTGCGCGTGCCTGTTGATCTTCGGATCGAGCGACCATTGTCCGAGCTGTTCGTCGTAGTACCAGTTGGACTGCACCACGCTTCTCGGGCAGCGCGTGAAGAACTCCTCGTGCTCCCAGCCGAAATCACTCCACACCCAGGCGCGCGAGCCAAGCTCCTCCACGCAGCCGACGGTGTAGAGGAAATCGCGCCACCACATGTCGCCCTGGCGCATGACGAAGTAGTCGCGCCCAGGCGCAAAAAGCGCAGTCTCCTCGTCCCAGCCGAGGTGGAAGAAGCGAGGACGCGAGAAGATCTCCGAAACGTCACGGATGACGTCTTTGGCCACAATATACCATTCCGGCAGCGTCAACATCCTATGATAATCCTTAAGCCAGCCGTCGTGCGTAGCGGAGAAGTTCAGCTTCGGGATCGGCTCAAGGCCTGCGGTCCTTAGGCGCTCCACCTCCGCGCGAAGCTTCTCCGCCGACCAGCTGCCCTCAATCGCCAGCTCGGGATGGCTGGGATAGATGAGACCCTCGCCGATATCAATCACGATCATGTTGAGATTGCGCTCAACCATCCTATCCGTCACGCGCCGCCAAAGTTCTTCCTTGCATCGAAGGTTCAGGTCTGGAGTCAGGCGTTTCGGCAGGGAATGCCAAAGATGGCGCGGCAGCCACTCGCCCCACATGTTGTGGCCAAGATGCATCAGCATGGCGCGGATGGGTTCCTTCCCGCCTGCATAAGCACCGCCCGCCCCGCGCGTTCCGCGCGAGGCATCGGTGTTGCTATTGATGTCAGTTGCCATTTGCTTTATGCCGCTTGATCCTGATGCAACTCTGGTTGTTCCTTAATTGGCGCGTGTTATATCCCGACCGCATCCTATTTCGCAATCCCGATAGAAAGGTGAATCCGCCATCTCGCATAGGACAGTCATTGTGTGTCACCATCCCTTCATCACGTTTTCTGCACGGCGGATGTAGGCATCCTGTTCGGCCTTGCACATATCATTCCACCGCACGTTCCATCCGCAAATACGAACCTGTAGATTCTCGTATTTTTCGGGGTGCGCCTGGGCATCACGGAGCATCTCTGCACTGAACACGGTGAACTGGATCACGCCGCCACCGTTTCGGTGGAACATCTGAACGAGCGCACGCATGGCCGCCAGCCCCTTTTCACCCTGAACGACTGACGGATGAAGTAATACGTCAAGCGGATAGTCGCTTGGTAGCTTCTCCGCCGAAGAAGAAGCCAGGGTCGCAACGAGCGCCGTGGCACCCTCTGTATCGGCTCCCATCGTAGGAGAAAGGTTCTTCGAGAGTTCATCGCCCTTTTTGCGTCCGTCAGGTGACGCGGGCGTCTTCTTCCCGAGCTCAATGAAGCGCCGCGAGGAATGCCCGCTCGCCAGAAAGATCCCGCCACGAGAATTGGGGATGCCATTCAGGTTGGAAGCGAATACATCGATTATCTCTGCGCCCAATGCGTTGGACTCCGGGTCGTTGTTGCCCCACTTCCGCTTTGAGCGTAGCATCCTCAGGCGCAGCGCCTCATGTCCTTCCCAATCTGATGCCATGATTTCGCCAAGTACGGCCAGCGACTTTTCACGCTTTTCATAGACAATCTCCTTCACGGCCAGCAACGCATCCACCGAACTGCCAAGGCCTAACGCGCGCAGCGTGGTATCATTGCCGCGCGGGCACCCCGTTGCAAATCCATCCTGACGGGTCTTCAGGGCGTAATCGGTCGCCAACGTCATGCAGATGGCGGGGTTGACCTCAGATAGGGCCTTTTCAATCTCGTACACGATCTTGCGGCTCCTTGTCGTGTTTTGGGCGACCCGTTTCATGTACTCCGACCGAAACACCTCGAATGTACCCCAATCGGCTGAAGGCGCGCCCTTCCGCGCCTCGTCCAGCATTTGCACCACAGGGAAGAGCAAGTTCAGGTTCACGGTGTCTGTCGTGTTCAGGCTGTCCGCCAAGCCAAATTCATAGCACCCGCGCACGGCCATGGTACGGCAGTCTTCGTCGCTTGCGTTTTTCCACCGCTTGAGTACCTTTGAAGCCGACTCCTCGCCAAGGAACGCCACGGAACGCCGCCGCCGCGCCATGTCGAGCAGTTTCGCCCACGCCCAATCCGGCGTGTTTCCGCCCACCTTCACGATGAACTTGGGTGAGGTGAGGTTGAGCTCATCGACGACATCAAGAATGATGCGCGAGACCTCCCCGAATTCGCTGGAACCATCCTGTTTCGTGCCGCCCAGGCCCGCGGGCTGTGCATAGTAGTTCGCGGCGGAACCCCACTGCCAGAGGAAGTGCTTGATCTGCTCGCGGAATTCCGCCTCGGTCGTGCGCCCCACCGCAATGTCGGAAACATAGTAGGGCGCAAGGAACACATCCAGCTCCGTGAGTGAACGGCACTGGATGCCATCGAGGTGTTCCGACCAGAAGAAATAAAGCCACACAAACATCAACATGTCGTAGGCCGTCTGCGGCGGGCCGTTCCGCAGACGCTCCAGACAAGCAATTTCCTTTTTAAGACGATCCTTACCATTTGCAATTTTGATTCTTGAACAATTGAGGCAATTGTCATTTGTGAACAATTGCAGTTGTTTCCTCCCCTGTTCGACAAAACGATCTATTCCGACGAGCATTGCATCCATCGCGATGCGGCATGACTCGCAGAACGGATCGTCTTTCACAGCATACTTCTCCAGACGCGCCTTCATACCCGGGAATCCGAGCGCGAGGATTACGCGCCAGTCGGGAACGGAATGGTCGAAATCCCGCCACATGAGCCAACGTCCTTCGGCATTGCCGTCATGCCACTCTTTCCAGGCCCAACTCGGAAGCGTCCTGTTCACTTCGCCATGCCGATGCTTGCCAGCAGAACGGATGGGGCGATTCCAGCGATCCCACACGGCTATTGCCGGGAACCAGTCGAAGGGCGACACATCTATAGATTGCCGCTCGATCTGGGCGGCAAAGCATTTCGCCTTCGTGACGCGCCAAGACTCATTTGCCGACTTGCCCTTGGCGACGATCACTGCCAATAGTTCCTTAAGGGCATCCGTGCCCAATCCCGTCGTCCTGTCAGTAACATCCTGACGGAATTTTCGGCGCAGATACGTGTCCATATCCGTGATGTTCGCGACATATGGATCCCACCAAGTGATGTCTTCGACACATCTACGCTTTGGCACGACTACTTCATCCCCAACCGTGGATGGGGCGGCAACGCCCATCGACAGGACCGCCGCACAGACTGCCGATAGCAGATGCCGTATAAGACACTTGTCTTTCATTGCTCCTCCCATCACTTCTTCACCACAGGATTGGAACCAGCCCACTATAGCCCTGAACAGCTATGCCAGCGATGGTCAGGCATACCCAACAGAGCATTTTAGTTTTGAATGCGTTTCTTGTCGCCATTAAATCAGATCTCTTGTTTCGCGTTCTTGAGCTAGTAGTTCTCATTGGTTTGCATGGTCTCATATTCGCGAAGAAAAATCTTGTAAAAACAAAACGAAAATATGTATTATCAGCTCATGCGGAAATGAGCCGTACATTGGCACGGACGCGACAAGCGCGCCCAGTTTAAAGTTTAGCGTTTAGGGTTGAACTTTAAAACTTCAGACTTTCAACTCCGATCCTGAGTCGCCGTCTCGTATGTATTTTACGCTACGCCCCTCTCCAACCTTGCGGACAGCACCGTTCTTGACAAGCGAGCCAAGCACGGCTTCAACGGTCGTGGGGCTTACGTCTGGCAATGCACGGCAGATGTCGACCTTTGAGATAGGCGTCAGCGCATTGAGGACGATGCTTTTGATCCGGGCCGACTTCGTTACGCGGCCCGTGCTCACTACGGCAAAGCGCCGGTCTAGTTCCTCGTAGCATCCATAAAGCGTCATCAGAAAATTGACCATGAACGGGAACGGGCTGTTTTCGTTTGTCTGCCATCCTGCCGACGAATCGCGAAGTGCCGCATAATAGGCGGCCTTGTCTGCGTTGATGCGCTGCTCGAATGAAATGTACTTGCCGGCGTCGAAACCGTTCCTGTAGAGAAGCAGCAGCGTCAGCAGACGGCTCATGCGTCCGTTGCCGTCGGGGAACGGATGGATGCAAAGGAAGTCAAGTATCACGCAAGGAATCAACAGCATCTTGTTTATCTCGACGTCGTCACGGGCCTCCATGTATGCGAGGACAAGCTGCTTCATCGCCTCCGGCGTCTCCTCCGCGCTTGCAGGGGAAAATCGCACCACGCGCCGGCCGTCTGACATGCGCTCGGCAATCACGTTATCCTCATGCTTGTATCCTGGCTCCACATCTGACGCCACATAGCGGAGCAGCATTCCGTAGAATCCAATGATGTCTGATTCGGTGAAGTCATGTAGCCGGTAGTTCAGGTGGATTTCGTTCAGGGCATCACGATAGCCGGAAATCTCCGCTTCAGTATGGTTCATGGGGGATGTCCCCTCCTGCATCAGCTCGGCAAGTCGAGCATCGGTGGTGACAATCCCTTCAATCGCGTTCGATGCCTTGACGGACTCGATCTTCGCTATGCGCTCCAGCTCCGAATATGCGTGCATAAACCTAACTTTGCGTTCAGCCGACAGCACACGAAGAGCTGCGATGCTGCTCGTCAAGTTCACCAGTTTTGCCGGCAGCAAGTCGTTTTTCAGGTACGAATAGTCAAAGATGTGCATAGTTTCTCCTTTTGTGAATAATATTATACCACCTTTTATGCACAAAAACAACAGCTCATGCATAAACATCTTATCTTTAATATGCAGATATGATGCTATACACGGGGAAACACATAATTGACCTCATTGCATCACGCCCCAAAATAGTGTATAATTGGCGCATCTTTCATAAGGCCGTACAATCCATCGGAAGGAGGGGAGCAAGCAATGACACTACGCGAAAGGAAGAAACTGCAACGCGACTTCTTTGAAGCCGCCGGCCCGAACACGGCCGCGTTCCGTGCACTGATTGATACGATTCCCGATGCGTGCTTCTACATGAAGGACTTGAACTGCCGCATCATGGCGCTCAACAAACGCAACTGCGAAGTGTGCAACATCAAAAACGAGCTGGATGTGGTGGGGATGCGTTCGGACGAAGTTTTCACCCCTGCCGACGCCGAAAGCTTCATGGAACTCGACCTCGAAGTGCAAAGAACCAGAAAGCCAGCACTGAATCGCGTCGAAACGCATCCTGCCGACAAGTCACCAGGATTCACAATCGCCAGCGTCTATCCGGTCAAGAACAGATTTGGCGACATAATCGGCACCATGCGCCTGTACAGGGTATTCACGTCACACGACAATATGCCCGAATGGCATGGGCGGATGAAAGCCGTGGTAGCCTACATACAGGAACACTATGCGGAAGAAATCTCCCTTGATGAGCTGGCCAAGCTGACGGGCAGCTCGGTAAGCCAGTTCAAGCGCATCTTCACGAAGACGCTTGAGATGTCGCCCGGAAGATATATCGTCAACACCCGGATCAACGCCGCCCGCAAGCTACTGGAGACCACAGACAAGCTCGTCTCTGACATCGCGCAGGAAGTCGGCTTCTATGACCAAAGTCACATGACGCGGGCGTTCAAGACGATTCGCAGCACCACGCCCGGCGAATACCGCCGCAAGCACCGCTCCATTACGGCCAACAACTCATCCGCACCCAAACGCAAATCCTAACCGCCCCACCCAATCCCCCACAGCCTTCCAACGGACAGAACACGGACAAGTTACGGACTTGCGACGGACAGCCGCTCCGCACACATAAACGGACTCGGGACGGACTGAAAACGGACAGGCGCTCGCAGGGCGACCGCCCTGCCTCGGACAATCAGCCAGCGAAACCACACAATCCCCAACCACCCTCAACCGTCGCCCCGCACCCCGCGACCACTGCGTGGCTCGGCCTTCGACCTCGAATGATATCCCTGCGCAATCCCCCGCAGTTCCTCCAATCCACCACTCCTCCAATCACCCAATCCTCACACCCCACCCACTCCACACCCGCAGAGCCAGCCTTGAACACCCTAAACGATGTTCATGGTTTATAAACTCTGAACATCGGTTTTTTGCTGCACACGTATTTGCAACGTGATTACCGAAGACATCCAACGGGCTTCTGACGGACACACCACGGACAGGTTACGGTCTTGCCAAGGACATCTGACGGACGGCACACGGACACACTACGGACAAGTTACGGACTGGCCACGGACGCGCAACAGACTTCATACGGGCTTAGAACGGACGAGCCACGGACAAAATACGGGCGGAACACGGACTAAAACGGACTTCTGATGGACAGCATACGGACGGATCACGGGCTACAAACGGACGCGGCCACGGACTGGCAACAAACACAAGCACAAGCGCCTTTCCCGCGGCGGGGATGTGTGCGCGCATTTTACGGCAGGGCGGCACCCACGAGACGCGAGGCCAGCTTACCGTCGGCCTGACCCTTGACGCGGGCCATGACCTCTTTCATCACGCGACCCATATCCTTCTTGGACGTTGCGCCCAGTTCGGCCACCGTCGCCTTGACCACGGCGGCGACCTCGTCCTCGGAAAGCTGCGCAGGAAGGTACTGGCGCAGGAACTCCAGCTCCGCCTTCTCCCCCTCCGCCAGGTCGGCACGTCCGGCCGCCGCGAACTGCGCAATCGACTCCTCGCGCTGCTTCACGCCCTTTGCCACCACGGAGAGGACGGCATCGTCCGTCATCTCCTTGCCGGCGTTCACCGTGAGATCCTTCGCCTTGGCCACCACACCGCGGATCGCGTTGACGGCCTTCATGTCATGGGCCTTCATCGCGGTCTTCATGTCCGCCATCAGTTTATCGTAAAGTGCACTTGCCATCTTTTGTCCTCCTTTTGAACGGCCGCGCTCAGTCGCCGATGTGGAAGGCGCCGAGCGGGAGATTGACGTCGTTGTAGATCGAGCCGAACCACGGCGACGAATACAGGTAGCGGAGCTTCTTCGGCTCCTTCACGCCCGGTGCGGAGACGGCGATCCGGGGGCCGTCCAACGTGCCGTGGTACACGGGTTTCCCGTCGCGCTTCGAGGCGACGGCGTTCTGGATCTTCGCCGGCACGAACTTCCCGTCGGCACCCGCGATCTCGAAGCCGTTCGAAAGCGAACGGTCGGCGTTGTACACGTAGAGACCCTTCGCATGGTTGAACTCCATCACGAACTTGTCGCCTTCGATCTTCCAGCTCTTGAGCGTCGGCGACTCGTCCTCAATGTCCGTAAAGCCATAGTCACGCTTGAGGGCATGGAGCGCCAGGCGCTTGGCGACAAGTTCCTTCTCGTTCGGGTGGATATCGCGCAGATTGCCGAGGTCGTTGATGACGGCCATCGCCGCGTTCTTCTCCTCGGCGACGAACTTCGCCTGCGCCTGCTGGATGTACGGGATGATGTCGGTGCCCCACGGCGCGAGCTGCACGAAGTAGAGCTTGAGATCGGGATTCTCGAAGCACTTCGACCAGCCGTTGTACAGCGCGTGCATGATGGTATCGTAGCGCGCATAGTCCTTGGCGTTGCTGCAGCCCTGATACCAGATGAAACCGCGCATCGCGAACGGCGTCCACGGTGCCACCATCTCGTTCCAGAGCGCCATCGGCTGATCACGGAACGTCTGACGCGAATAGCCAAGTTCCTTCATCCGCTCCGGCTTGAAGTTGGCGACCTCCGGCTGGTAGGCCGCCTCCTTTTCGCATCCCTTCGTCGCGGCAAAGCCCTCACGCGGCGTCCACGGTTCGGCGCGCGTGCCGCCCCAGTAGCTACCGACGATGCCCACGGGGATCTCCAAGGCCGCATAGAGCTCCAGCGCATAGTACACGCCCATCGCGGAGAAGCTCGGTGGTTTCGCGAGGTTCTCCGGCGTGAACGCCTTCCATGCGACCGGATAGTCGGCCTTCGCCTTCGGCGCCGCCGCAGCCTTATAGTTGGAGCAGTAGGCGAACCGTATGAACGGGCGGTGCGTCACCTGCGCCACCATCGCCCCCTGACGGTCGCGGAAGCGCGGGCTGCCGCCAACGAGCGGAAACTCCGTGTTGGACTGTCCACAGCAGTACCACACCTCGCCCACGAGAACATCCTTGACCTCCACGATGTCGTCGTCGGGGATGGAGGCGAAGAGCCCCCACAGGTTCGTCCACCGTGCATTCTCGTCGTTCCAGGCGCTCACCTTGAGCGTACGCCCTTCCTTCGAAGTCTCTAACGGCGCAAGATCCACACGCCATTTGCCGGTGGCGTCCGCCTTCGCCGTGCGCGTCTGCCCGGCGAATTCCACCGTCACCTCTTCGCCGGCATCCGCCCAGCCCCACACCGGCACGTTCATGCCACGCTGAAGCACCATGCCATCCGCAAACGGGGTGCCGAGCTTCAGTCCCGCCTGCGCCGCCAGCGCCGCCAACGCCGCCGATACAATCATGAGTTTTTTCATGTTAATCCTTTTTTAGTTGATAGTTGATAATTGATGATTGGTGGTCTAGTCTCAACCTTTCCACTTTTCCACCTTCCCACTTTTAACTTCAGATAACACCTTTGATGTACCGTTCCTTCACCGTGCGCCAAAGCACCAGGCAGAACGCCGAAAGCGGGATGGCGAGCAGGAGCCCCAGGAGCGACTTGAACACCGCGCTCCAGAACAGGAACGAGAAGATCACGCCCGCAAAGCCAAGTCCTGTGCGCTGGCCCTGGATGAGCGGCGTGATGGCATAGCCGTCCGCGATCTGGCCGGCCGCCCATACGCTCGACACACCGATGAGCCGCAACAGACTGCCACCATCGCCGAAGAAGGCGAGCAGGAGCGCAAGCGGAAGGCAGATTACAGTACCGAGGAGCGGCACAAGGTTGATCGCTCCCAGCGCAAAGCCGATCACGAAGCCGTAGGGCAGCCCCACGAGAACGAATCCGAGGCCGTAGAGCACGCCTTCCACAAGGCAGATGATCACCTGCCGCTGGAAAAAGGAGACGATGATGTCCGTGAACGTATCGATCTGATCCGCCACAAACCCGCGCGTCTCCTCCTTCAGGAACGGCATCTGCCGCACACAGTCCTCGCCGCGCAGCGCCGGCTTCATCAGGAAGTACACGAAGAAGATCATCGTCACAACCCACCCGACAAGACCCATGAGGTACTTCACCACACTGAAGCTCACCTTCACCGCCTTTCCGCCGTACTGCGCGCCGAGCTGGGAGAGGATATCGTGCGAGAACTGCGCGGGATCCGTGAAGAACAGAAGCGCGGAGTCCGGCACGCCGAGCTTCACAAGCCCCGCATGAAGCCCCGGATGCTGGGCCTGGAACCATTCGCTCGCGCGCGTCACAATCGTTGGCGCAGCGGTGATGAAGGCCGAGAGCTGCTCGATCAGCATCGCGCCCGTGAGCCACAGCACGAGACCCGCCGGCACAAGGACCGTGAGGGACATCGCCACCAGCGCCAGGGTCGGGTTGTGCAACCGCTTCAGGAACCATCCGTAGTACGGCTTGAAGAACATCGAAAGGAGCAATCCCATGATGACCGGTGTCAGCGCGGGCGCCGTCAGGTTCAGGAGCTTCAACACAAACCAGCCAATACCGAGCGCAAAGGCGACCACCAGCGCCACCGCCAGAGACGTGACGCCCGCCGCCGCCCATTTCTTCTGCCGATTGCTCAAGTCAATCACGATGCGCCTCCCTTCGTTTGCTCGCCGCCGCGGAAATCCAGAAGATGCCCCAGCAGCGAACGGATTCCACGATAGTAGAACGAAAAATCAAAAAGCGTCCGGGTGGAGGTCAGCCGCCGCCAAAGCGCCGCCGGCTGCAGGAACCCGCGATAGACCTCGCGGATCGCGCACTTGATCTCATCCTCCGTGACAAGCGGCGTCTTGGTGATCGCGCGCCGCATGTCATACTCGTCCCAGTCAAGCGTCGTGAGACCGTCCGCCGCCGCCAGCTCCTTGAAGAGCGGCGTGCCGGGATAGGGGATCGTGAGCGTACACTGGAGCGTCGAGGCCCAGCCTTTCGCCAACATCCGCCGCGCGAGGGCCACCGTGTTCGCGATCTCCGCCTTGCCTTCCCAGGCGTGCCCGAACATGAACGTAAGATGCACGTCCAGCCCCGCCTCGCTCGCCCACTGCGCGCCCTGCTCCACGTCCTCGACCTTGAGCGCTTTCACGAAGCGGTCGAGCGTGTACTGATTGGCGCTCTCCACGCCAAAGAGCACCAGACGGAAGCCCGCCTTGCGCATCAGCCGGTAGTCCTCGGACGTCAACCGCCCGAACCGCATGTTGCAGTCGATGCGGACCTTGCGGTTCAGCCCCCGCTTGATCATCTCGTCGCAGAAGATCTTCAGGAATCCGCCCACCGGAAAGGAGCCGGAGTCGTCCATGATCTCCTTCACGCCGTACGTCTTCACGAGGTGTTCAATCTCGTTCACCACGTCGTAGGGGTCGCGCGTGCGGTAGGTCGGATAAAGCGTCGTCCAACTGCAGAAGGTGCACTTCGCGTGCCAGCAGTCGCGACCAGACATGATGTAGGTGCCGGGCGTGCGGCGGAAGTTTCCGTTCTTGGTCGCGTAGAGCTTCCACTTGCACAGGTCACGGTCGATCCACGGCGTCTTCTTGAGATCGTGGTTGAGCTGGAAGCGTCCCGTGTTCTGGACGTCGCCCTTCTCACCCCGGTACCAGATGCCGGGCTCATATTGGGAAGCCTCGCCCGCCGCCGCCAACAGGTTCATCAGGAGAAAATCCCAATCGCCGCCCGTGAGGATGAAATCGACGGGGCATTTCTCCATCGTCTCCTCCGGCATCGCCGTCACATGATCGCCGACGAGGATGTATTTGGACGTTGCGAGTTGCTGCTTCTGGTCGGCGATCCACTTCCAATGGCGCTTGACGACGGGCGTCTTCGTTTCAACAACAACATAATCTGGGGCAAACTCGCGAAGCCGACGGTCGAACTCATCGGGCATCAGCTCCTCCGCGATGCCATCAAGCCACAGGACATCATGTCCTGCGGCTTTGAGCATCGTTGCGGCCGTCCCCGGCACCACCGGAAAGATGTAGGTGGGCCGGGAGAACCACTGGAACTGCCGGTTCTGCGAAAGGAGCGGCACGCCCTTCTCGCTCGGCAGCGGCGGATAGCAGATCGCGACTTTCATGGGGACGCGGCGCGAACGCGCAACCCTCGCTAATCACCACTTGTAGCCGATGCCGAGCATGTAGCGCAGGTCGGAGTGCTTCGTGCCCGCACCGACCTTGCTCTTGTAGTCCCATTCGATCTTGCCGAGCAGCTGCCAGTTGGCCCGGAACGCATAGGTGAAGCCCACGTCGCTGTCGATGATGTAGTTATCTTCCCAATCGGAGAGCTCAGGGATATACTCAAAGTTGTGCGTGAAGTTGAAACCCGTAATCCAGTTCGGATCCCAGGCAAGGTGGTGGGCGTAGCGGAACGCCAAGTAGTCGTCATCCAGCGTGGATTTGTAGCGCTCCTTCACCCAGGTGAGACCGGCTTCCTGGTTGAAGCTCCATTTGCCGAAGTTCTCGAATGCACGCCCGTCAAGCCACTGGAGACCGAGACCGGCACCCACGCGATAGCGGTAGTCGAGGTTCATGATGCGATCATACTCATACTTGCCGTTGATGTAGCTGTAGAACATCGAGGTCCAGAAGTGGTCCTCCTGCGCCTGGAGCTCAAAGCGGTTGGAGGTCTTCTGCTTGTCTTCCTTGCTGTCGCCGGACTGCGCAAAGTTGTAGGCGGCGGAACCGGTCAGACGATCCTTCTCCCAGCGGCGGGCAAGATCCGCAAACAGCGACACGGCTTCGGAGACCGTATTCCCGCGCGCCGCGGTCGCCGAAAGGTTCACGCTGCCGTGCCAGGTCTCGGGCGTGGGGTTCACGCTCTTCACCTTGCCCATGTCAAGGGCGTCGCCATCGAGCGTGAAGCCCTTCTCGTCGCGACCCACAACGCCGGTCTCCACATGCTTGTCGTTGAACTCGACGGGATTTGCCTTGTCGGTGGTCATCGACACCACGTTGTCCTGCTTGATTTTGATATCGCCCACGTCTTCAGACGCAAAATCAATCGTGCCGCCTTCAATGTGCTTGACGGTACCGACGAACTTGGCGCCAGACTTCATCACGATGACGTCGGCCGACGCGACCAGCCCCATGTACAGGGCAGCTACGCAAACGAGGATTTTCTTCATTGTATTCTCCTTGGTTGAAAAAACGCACGTATTGTATCATAAAGCCACAGCAAATGCCACATAGCCCGCATAAAGTTTTTGGGCATCAAAAGCCTCCGCCAAAGCCGCCACCCCCGCCCGTTTCCCAACGGCGGCGCGGACCGCCGTGCGCAGCGCCGCCGGATCGCCCGCCGTGTAGGTGACGCCCGCCGCGTGCCGCGTCAAAAGGTCGGCCGTCTCGCCATGCAGCGAACTCGCCACGGGGAGGCCCGCCGCCGCGTAGTCCGCGAGCTTGTACGGCACGCCCACGCAGGAATCGTCGAACATCGGCACGAGCCCCACATCCGCCTGCGCCAGCTGCGCACGGAGCGCCGTCTCGTCGAGATAGCCATGGAACCGGATGCGGTCACAACCCGCCGCCCGCCGTCGGAGAGCAGCCTCGTCGGGGCCCGCCCCCGCTAAATCGAGCGTCAGCTCCGTATCCCCCATCACGGCATCCACGGCCGTAGCCAGATCGTAGCTCAAGCTCATGTTCCCGATATAGACGATTCTTATCATCTGCGCCTTAAATTATACCACCGTCGGCGAACGCGAAAGAAACGCCTCCTCAAGCGAGAGACCGGACGCCACGGCCAGCACGTCCGTCTGGGCGAGCAGCGCTGGCAGGAGCCGCCGGTTCACCGCCGCCACGCCGCCGGCTTCATCGCCAAATGTGCAGACCAGGAGACGTTCCGCCGCACGCCACTCGAATGATGCACCGGGCACGGCAGCGGAAAGCGCCGCGATGTTGCCCGGTTCATGGACCAGCGTGAACACGATGCGGTCCGTCGCGTGCGTGATGGAGGCGACGGAATCCATGCGCGTCACGCGTCCCTTTTCAATGAAGGCCACATGCGTGCAGAGCCGCTCGATGTCTTCCAGGTTGTGCGACGAGATGACGATCGTCTGCCGCCCCCGCTGCGACAGGATGAACCGGCGCAGACGATCCGCCTCCACGGGATCGAGACCGTTCAACGGCTCATCCAGCAGCACCACCTCCGGCCGCCCCACGAAGCACTGGGCGACCATCGCGCGCTTGCGCATTCCGTGGGAGAGCGTCCGCATCCGGGAGCGCGCGCGATCCGTGAGATTGACAGCCGCCAGCGTCTCGCGCACGCTGCGCCGCGCGGCCGCCGCCGTCAGCCCCTGAAGACGTCCGAACCGGTAGAGCGCCCCCTCCGGCGTATCTTCCAGCGGAAGTTCCGAGTCCTGCGGCAGGATCGCCACGCGTCCGCCGTGCCGCGTGGCGTCGAACGGTCCGTTCCCAAGCAGATCGATCTCGCCTGCGTCCGGACGCAGGAATCCGGCGACCGTCATCATCCAGGTGGTCTTCCCCGCGCCGTTCGCGCCCACCATCCCCATCACCGCGCCGCGCGGCACGGAAAGCGAGAGACCGTCGAGCGCACGTTGGCGACCACGGCGCTTGACGAGATTGCGCGTGACGATAGCAAAGCCGATCATACGTCCCTCCGGCAGAAAAAGGCCGCGCCCGCCATGAGATACGTGAGCCCCAGGATCACGAGATGGAAACTTCCTGAAAGGAGCGGAACCGCCGAAAACCGCCAGAGCGACATCTCGGCACCCGCCGGCACGAGCATCCGCAGATGCGTGAGAACGCCCGGCCAGCCGTGGAAGGAATGCAGGAAATCCATAAGCGGCGGCAACGCCCCGAAAAGCCCGATCGCCACGATACCGAGCGACGTAGCGCGCCCGGGCGACCGCGTGAGATGCGAAATGCCGAGCGCCAGCCCGAGCCACGCCAGCGAATAGATCCATGCGCGCAGCCCCCAGTTGAGCAACGGCAGGAAAAGCGAGGCCGCCGTGCCGGAAGGCAGGCGGCAGAACGCCACCACGGCGGCCCCCATCGCACTCACGACCAACGCCACTGCAATCATGAGCGCCTGCCCGAGATACTTCCCGACCGACCACTCCAGGCGTGTCTCGCGCACGAGCATGTACCGCACCGCACCCGAACGAAGATCCTCCGAGACGCGCGTGCCCGCCACAAGTACCGTCAGCAGCGGCGCGCACAAAAACACGAACCACGCATAGATCAGTTCCACCGGATGCCGCCCCGAGATGTCGTCCAGCACAGGACTCTCCCCCACCACCGAGCGCACAATCCGGTTGAAGGGCTTCGACTTCCAGAGCGATGCCGAGACCACGCCCGTCTCGTCCGAATCCGGCAGCTGCAGCACCACCGCCAGCTCCTTCTCCATCCGGCCGAGCACGGAGATAGTACCGTTCATGCACAGCAGGGCGGCGCCGAGATACAGTACCAGCAACACGAGCGCACGGCGGCTGCGGATCGCCCCGCCCCACTCACCGAGCGCCGTCTGCCAGATATGCCACAGCGTGCGCATTCACCGGTTCCTTCTGCGTGGAGCCGGGAAATTCTCCAGCTTCCCCTGCACGTCAATGAGCGGCTCGGCGACGCCGGGATCGATGAAGTCCACCATCTGCATCGAGGAAACCTGCTCGCGCATGTCAGGCGCGGCGCAGGCGCCAATCTTGTCGTAAGTCTCGGCCAGGATCGTGCTCGTTTCGCCCACCAACCGCAGCCCCAGCTCCGGCGTCATGCTGTCCCGCCCCTCCAGAAGCCCGGCCAGCGCCGCGACGCTGTCATAGAGACGCTCGTTCATCTCCTGCAGCGCGGCGTCGAACGCCTTCTCGCCCTCACCCGAAAGCTTCAGCTTCGACTTCCACTGCGCGCGCGCAAGATCCACGCGCGTCCGCCACAGGTCTTGCGCCTCCTCAATCCGCGCGCGCAGATCCTCCGGCGACAGGCGCGGCGGTACGGCGTTCGTCGAAGCGACGGCATTGGGTTTCTCCTTCGCAGTGGGCGGCGGCACGGGAGCATGCTTTGCGGCGACCTTGTTCGTGGCGGCGATGGGCGGGAGCGGCGCCTTGGGCCGGTCCGGGCGCGGACGGCGCGACCGGCGGGCCGATTCGGGAATCTTCACCATCTGGGCAAAGGCATCAAACCCACCGGGCTTGGCGGCGGTGTTCTGCTTCACGTCCCGCGCATGCGACCGGAACGAGCGCAATTCGTCCTGCGCCCCCCACGATCCGATGAGGTACCCGACGAGACAGGCGAGCGGCAGCCACAAATAGACCTTCATGGGTGGAACCTCCGAGCTTGCAGGAAGAGGACGGCGGAACGTCAGCCGCAGCTGATCGTTGTCGTGACCGCCTTGCGGTAGCCGGTCACGGCGATGGCGCCGGAGGGATAGATCTCCGCGAGCGCGTAGCTGTTCTCCTCTTCTCCGGCGTTCAGGACAAGGCCGCGAAGAGAATAGTACGTGATGCCCTTGATGATATCAATCAGCCCAGAGTGCTGATGGCCCGTGAACACCGCCTTCACCTTGCCGCTCTTCTCAATCACTTCTCGCACCGCCGCCGCGTTCTTGACGATGTGCTGGGGCTCGGCGGCAGAGCAGAGGCACTGATGGCAGAATATGACAACCCGTCCGGGCGCAGCGGCCAGTTCCTTCTGGAGCCAGGCAATCTCCTCCGGCGGCACATTGGCGTTGTTCCATGGATTGTTGCAGCTGTACGGTTTCATCGCCGAGTCGAAGCAGGCGTTCATCACGATGAACGTCACGCCACCCCTCACGAAGGTGTAGTAACCGGTCTTGGACACCTTCCCGTCATTCGGCACGCGCGAGAAAAACTCTTCTGTCGTAAGGCAATCGAAGTCGTGGTTGCCGGCCACATGGTAGCGCGGCCCCTTGAAGCCGCTGAAAACCGTCTCGATCTTTTCGAGATAGCCGAGGGTCGCCGCCTTGGTCGGGCCCAGATCCTTGAAGTCCCCCAACTCGATCATGAAGTCCGGCCGCTCCCGGTTCATCACCGCCACGCATTCGGCAAGCTTCTTCGCCGACTCGCTGTAGGCGGCGTCACCAACCGGATAGGCGCGCTTCGCGTAAGGAATCTCCGCATAGTGGCAATCCGTTACCATGCCGAACCGCACCACGGGCTTCTCGCCCGGCTTCGGCAGCGAACAGCCGGCCAGCGTCACCGCCGAGAACATCCCGAACCCTTCAATGAAAAACCTGCGTGAACATTCCATGGACTTCTTTCCTTTCTTTGTCTGGTATTCCTCCATTGCCCTATATTATAACATACGATCCGCTCTTCGGGAAACCCGACGAACGGATCGCAGATTGGCCAGTTTAAAACACCGCTACCAGGAGCGGTAATAGACCGGCGGAGGCGGCGGGGGCGGCGGCGCCACCACAACCGGGGCCGGGGAATAGACCGGGGTGCTATAGACCGGCGTGCTATAGACCGGTGTGCTATAAACCGGCGTGCTATAGACTGGCGCAGGCGCCACGACAACTGGCGGACGAACGATGCTGTTCACGATCGCCGCAGTGCCGAGAGCGGCTCCCGCAATGCCCCATCCGCAATGGTGGTGATGATGATGGTAGCCATGGCCACCATGGAACCTAGGACCGCCATGGAACCCACCATGGAACCCCGGACGGGCGAACATCACACCTGCCGTTGCCACGACTGCCAGCATTACTATCAGTTTCTTGTTCATGTTTTTCTCCTCTTTCTGTCGTTATCGACAATGGGTATGGCAGCCTCGCCAAAGAAATCTGACAACGTTTTCAAAAAAAATTTTGCGCCGCTTTCTCATAAGGAGGTGCTTAGCCTGAATCTTGCCGGCACATTAGGGCTTTACGCGCACGGTTTCAGCGGTTGAGTGTGCCGTGAACTCGGGCGCGTACATGCATTGGATCGTCGCAAGCCCGCCGATAAACACGCCGCGCTGCTGCACGCGATACGACGTCTCAAGAACGAACACGCCCTTGTTGAGACAGTCGATGTAGTAGTGCGTGGCCGTATCCTTCGTGGACTGATAATAACCCACGCCATCGCGCCAGCGGTACGACGACAGCACATCCTCCGGCTCCGCGCACGCAGGCCGCTCGTCAGAGAGATGCACGAACTCGTACGTGCGGTCGCTCGTGATCTCAAGCCGCGCCACGATCTCGTCGCCCGGCTCAAGCACGCCATCGATCGACGTGAGCCGTGTCCCATCCGCGCCCTTCACCTTCTTGTAGTACTTCTTCTCCACCCGCAACTCCTTCGGCTCGTGCGCGCGTACCTTAAGGACATCCTCAAAGTACGTCCAGTGGACGCCGCCCCACGCAACGCCCTTCTCGCCCGCACCCGTAAACGTGATCTCGCCCATCTCGGGCCTGATCTGCGCCGCGGCGTAGCGGTGCGAATACATCCCCGTGCCCGCCTCGGCGTTCGCCACCGGCACCTTCTCGCCCGCCAGCGTGACCTCGGCCAGCTTGTCGCCCGCCAGCAGATCCGTCCCGCCGCCCAGAAGGAGCGCATAGATCGCGTCCACCGTCGCGGCGGTCGTCGTCCAATCCTGCGTCTGCTTCTGCTTCAGGAGCCACACGTTGCAGGCATCTGCGCTCTCCTCGTCGCGCGTCACCTCGCGGAACGCCTCAATGATCAGCGCCTGCGTCGAGACGGGCGCGGCGAACACGCTGCACGAGAAGAAGGACGACCTCTTCCAGTATAGGCCGAGTTCCTCTGAAAGGACGCCCCGCTCCTTGATCGACGCCATGATCTTCCGCGCGAACTTTTCCTCGCCCATGCGCTTCAAGGCGATGGCCGCCAGCGCCTGCGAGCTGAGGCCGAAGTCCGTCCACTCCTCCTTGAGATGCTTGACGAAGAGCTTTGCCGGCTGCGCATCCTTCGCGGCGGCGACGCCCTTGAACGTATGGAGGTAGAGCCAGCGAATGTCGAAGCCATCCACATGGAACTTGATGCCCAGTCTCTTCGCCTCCTTGAGCCGCTCCTTCACATCCTCAGAAACGAACGCGTCAAGTGCTTCCACCGCCTCCGCAAAGAAGTCGGGATACGTCCTCTGCGCCAGGAAGTTGAGCCGCGCGAACCCCGTCAGGATATAGAGCGAGATGCCGGGCGCGGACGGCCCGCCCGGGAACCACGGCCAGAGTCCGCCGCCACACCGCGCGAGTCGCAACTTCTCAAGGCACTTTTCCTGCTCACCCGCCAGACGGTCGGCGGCGAAGAGTTCACCAAGCCGCGCGCGGGCTGCGCTTTCGTGCGCCGCCTCACGGACCCACGGCGTCGCTTCAAGCGCAATCGCCTTGAGGTGTTCATCCGTCTCAAGCGGGCTCTTCAGCGTTTCGCCGCCCGCCGCCTTCCACGCGTCGAACGTGGCGCGGATGCGCGGATCGGCGTTTGCGATGTACTGTCCCAGCGCGTTCGCATAGTAGCGGCTGAACGTCTGCTCGCAGCATTCGTGCGGGAACTCCATCAGGTACGGAAGCGACAACACCGCGTACCACGCCGGACGCGACACGGCGCGCACCGTGAGATCCTGATGGCGGACCGTCTCAGACCCCTTGCTCGCCAGCAGGTTCTCGAACCGAAACGATTTCGTCGCCGCGCCACGCACGTTGAGCTGCACGGCCTCGCGCACCATCACGCGGCGCGCCAGCACCGGCAGCACGCCCTCTTCGCCGTCCGCGAACGCCGCGCCCTTCGCGCGCGCGACATATTTGAGATAGCCGCACCCATCCGGGATCCGCAACGGGAACTCGAACGTCTTCGATTCGTGCGGAACCAGGTTGAAAGGTTGAAAGGTTGAAGCGTTGAAAGGTTGAAGCGTTGACGGGTTGGCATTTTCAGCAGAACTTTTCAACTCTTCAACCTTCAACTCTACAACTCCCTGCTGCGGCGCGTCCTCGGTGTTCGTCACCTTGACGGCAAAGAAGAAGTTGTCACCTTCGCGCACGAAACGCGGTGCGTTCGGTTCGCACATGAGCGGCTTCGTCGTCACGATCTCGTTGTTGCGGAAGATGTCGCCGCGAAGCGCGTTGTCATGCGCGACCATCAGGAACTTCCAGCCCGTGAGCGCGTCCGGCACCGTGAACGAGAACGACACCTTCCCGTCCGCATCCGTCTCCAGGTTCGGGAAGAAGAACGCCGTCTCCTTCAGGTTCGTGCGCGGCGGCGCATCCGGTTCCTTCTCGGACTTCGCGGATGGTGCAGCACCACACACCGCCACCGTTTCTTCTTCCAAGACGCACCTTTCATTCATCACGCCCATCCCGGCCGCGGCGGACTTGCAGACCATGCCGCCCCGTCTTCGCAGTCTGCCATACTCGTACAGCGACCGCCACGAAGGCCATCGGAAGTTGGAGAACCACGTGGACTTGCTTGGGAACCGACCGCCGAGATCCATCAGCTCCGTGGTCGTATTCTGGATTGCCGGACTTCCGAGCCAGCGCGTCCAGGGCGTAAAGTGACTTGAAAAACCGAGCGACACATCATGCCATTTGTACGCATCGAGCGAACGGTCGTACATGAAAGCGAGCACTTCCGCAGGGCCCGACACCTTGAACGTCCATATTTCCTTGTTGCCGGGATTGAGCTTGCTCGTCAGGTGCTCCGCCGTGATATCCAGATACTTGTTGTCCCACGGCACATTCACGCAGGTGCTGTCGCAATAGATGCGGTTCTCGCGCACGAAGGTGGTCTCAATCCTCACTTCGCCGCGATGCTCCTCCTGGATCGGCAGCTCGAAAAACCAAGATGGGCTCTCCCCGCCGATCGTCTTTTCAAGAAGCGTCTTCCGGTTGTTCGTCACCTTCACGCGGCACCAGCCCGTCGCATAGCCCGAGCCCCAATAGGCGCGGAGCGTCTCGCCGACCTTCACCATCCCCCTCTCCGAGCAGAAGTAGGTCGGCACGGCAATTCCAAGGCCTTTCGCGGACGGATCGAACACGAAGACTTCTGCGTAGTCCTTCACCGTCTTGCCGTTCGGATCCTTCGCTTCGAACATGAGACGATAGGCACCGACACCGAGCTTGATCTCGCCCGTCCACTTCTCCGGCTTGTCCGTGGAGATATCGAGCGACAGCACCTCTTCGCCCATCTTCCACGTCTTCCAGTCCCAAGGACCTTTCACGTTCCGGTCAGAGCCGTAGCGGCCCTCACCCGCCGGCTTGCGAACCGGCCTTTCGGGTGCGACGAGCCGATAGGCCTTCAGCGTGCCCTTGACCGGCAGCGGCGCACCTGCAAGCGAGTTGATCGTCACACGCGGCGCAACAGGCACGTCAGGCGTCTGCCATTTTTCGCCGGTCCACACGCTTGCGCGCCAGGCCACGGTTCCGATCTCGAACGACGACTCCGCCGTGTGCTCCTCGCCCGTTTCGTCCGTCACCTCCGCCGTCACCGAAAACTCGAACGACGGATCGCCCGACAGGTCGGCTTTAGGAGAAGCGACGGGTGTGAACGTCACCTCGAAGACGCCGTTGCCGTCCGTCTTCGCCTCTCCCTTCCCGACAAAGTTTTCACCGTCATCGTCTGACGTGCCACCGAACCATCGCCACCAGCTGGGATAGCGCGTGGCGCGCTCCACCGACCATTTGACCTTCGCGTTCTGCACGGGAAGCCCCGAGTAGGTGAGCGCCTTGCCCGTCACCGTCACCGGCACGCCCAGCGTCCCCTGCTCCGGCGCCGCCTCGAACGAGACGGTGAACTTCGGCCGCTTGTACTCCTCCACGTTCACGCGCTTCTGCGATTCGCCTGTCTTGCCATCCTTCAGGACGACGCGCGCCATCACCGTGTATTCACCGGTAAGCCGATCCGTCGGCGCCGTGAAAGTGTAGGTGAACGATCCCCACTTGTTCGTGCGGAGGCGTTTCGCGGCGACTTCCTTATCGTTCGGATCGCTGAATGTCACGAGTACCAGTTCATCCGGCAGCGTGTGGAAATCCTGCGTATGCGGATTCGCGTGGTAGGCGATGCCCTTCACCCGGATCTCCTGACCCGGACGGTAGATCGCACGGTCGGTGAAGAGATCCATGTATTCGTACTTCGGCGCTTCGTACGATTCGCTGCCCGATCCCTCGCTGCCGAGGGAAAGCACTTCGTCATTCTCCTTGATGACGCGAACGTTCCGCATCAGCGCGTTATAGTCGTCCTTCTTCGCCACGTCGGCGACAAAACGTCCATCCTTGTCCGTCACATACGTCTCGCGCAGCACCAGAACGCGTCCGCCTTGGGGCGGGTACCCCCAAAGCTCCACCTTCGCGTCCGCGACCGTCTCACCGGACTCCGCACGATAGACCGTGCCGCCGAACGCGCCGTTGCCCGTCTCAAGGGCGAGCGCCAGCGATGTGACGGTGACATACTGCGCGAACAGCGGCTGCTTGTCCGAACCGAAGGCCTCGTTCCCGGCCGCGTAGAGGACATAGTGTCCAACCTTCAGATCCGACGGCGCCGTGAACTTGAACGTCTGCTCGGTGTAGTCCGGCTTCAGCGGAAGCACTTCCTTCCACTCCTTGACCGGGCGGCGCGACAGGTACTTGTTCTTCATCTCATCGCGAGCGCCCCCCCGTCCGGCCGAGCCCATCGAGGTGTCATTGACGAGGTCCTGGAACGAAACCGGCACAAGGCGGAAGTGGACTTCCGTGAGGTTCTTCGCGCGAACCTCAATCTCCGGCCAGGGTGCACACCAGTTGCGTTCAATCTTGCACGCCAGCTTCTTCCCCTCGATGGCGGCGACAATGTTGGCGCATTTCTTCCCCCCCGGCGAATCGGACCACTTCGCCTCGTATTCAGCGGCAAGATCATGCGCCGCGAGAAGATTGGTTTTACAGAGCTGCTCCGCCTTCAGTGCCGCCGCGTAGGCGACGGCTTCGGTTTTCCCCTCGTACCGCTTGATGAAATTATCCAGAAACGCCCCGAACACGGCTTCGCGCGCCTTCTCTGGCTGGTTGTCGAACGAACGGATGTACTCGGCGGCGTCCAGCTCAGCCATCGCGAGCGCATCGGCGTTTCCGTCTCCTTGATGAAAATCAATCAGCCGTCGATAGAGCGCGAGACCCTTTTCAAGCGTCTTGTCCGGAATCGTCTCGCCGTAAAAGCTGATGGCATCCCGCACGGCGAAATCGTAGAGTGTCGGCACATACGTTTTCGGATAGTCGCCACGATGGAAAATCTCCGTCCAGTCCGCGAGCATCATCCCCTTCAGCTCTTCGGCATAAGCGAACACCTTCGCGAACTGCATCTCGAGCGTGTCGGCGATCTTCTCGGGCGACCATGGCGGCATCTTGTCGGCGGCGGCGGCCTCGTCCAGCTTCGTCGGCGCGGCGCCGCCCCAGCGCCACCGGCGCGAGTTCTCCTGGTAGGTGTGGGCGAGGTGGAGCTGGAGGACGGCCTGAAGCGGCGCGGGCTGCGCATCAACCGACGCGGCAAAGGCCGGCAGCCAATTCTGCGGCAGTTCGTCTCGAAACTCCTTCATCGCCTGCTCGCGGACAAGAAAGGCCCGTGCGGCATCAGGCCAACGCGCGGCGGCGACGGCCTCGCGCGCAATCTCCTCCACCTTGTTTGTGACGGTGCGCGGCAGTCCGTTTTCCTGCGCCTCCTCGACGGCCTTCCAGGCCTTGGCGAAATTGTACGCTCCCATGACAGCTCCCTTCAGGGTGACGGAGGCGGCAAGAATCGCCAGCGCCCATACGGTTCTTTTTCGGCTTATTAGACTCATGCACGCTATTATACAGAAATGCCGCCCGTCAGGCAATGGCCTCCCACGCGCTATATGTTGACCTTATTCCCCGGCTGTCAACACTGTTGTGGGGTTCTATCTCTTCTTCATTGGAGACAACCGCTCAATGACGAGACGCCCGGGTTTCATGCGGCTCTTCACGCCACGCTCGAAGTAGATGTGGTAGGAATCCGACTCGCCACGCTTGTCGGGCCTGCCGTTAACATGCTCCATCACATAGCGCATGCTGCCGGACTTCCCGGGCGGCGTGGAGTAGCGCGTTGAGCCGAAGCCCGGTCCCTTCGCGTTGCTGAGGCGAATGTTCCACCGGGTCGAACCCTCCGGCTGGTCGCTCTCCAGATCGAACGTAACGCGGAACTCCGTGCCCGCCTTACCCGCGAACAGCCCTTCCGGCAGACGTATCACCCAGTCGCTGCTGCCGAACGGACCGTACCATCCGTCCTTGCCCGCTTTCGCGCGCCGCTTCCCTTCCGCCGCAAGCCTGCGCGGATAGATGCCAAACTCGGCGGCGGGATCGGCGGACTCCAGCACCACCGTCCCCCGCGTCCACTCCGGAACGGTCACCTCGTTCGAGAGGATCTTCCCCTTGCCGAACACACGGAACGGGTTCATGGGCGTAACCACGAACCTCACCGTATCCCCGACCGTCAGGAACGGCGCCTCGAAGAGCGTCTCCAGAACGGGCTGGCGCTCCTTCGGCGGCAGCCACCAGTCGCCCAGCATTTCGCGCCACGTGAACTGCTCCCACGCGCCATTCGCGCCCTTGCGCTCCGCCGCGATCACGTACTTGAACGCGGAAGGTCCGGCGGACGGGATTGTAAGCGAAAAGCCCTGGAACGGCGAACCTTTCGCCTCCGCCTTCACCGTGGCACCCGCCTCAAACTCCGGGACGGGGCACTCCGCCTTCGCAACCTCGCGCCGCCACGGGGCGGTTTCGGCGACGAACGGGAGCGGCACGATCCACGGCTTGCCGGGCAGGATCTCGCTACCGTCTCGCACGTCCCAGCGGCGAACGTCGAGCCGGTCGGCGAAGACGTCCACGGTGATCACGCCGTACGACTGCCGGCGCGGTTCGGGATGGCCGATCGTGAACGAACCCCAGTTCTGGAGGCAACCGGAGCTGATCGCCGTGAACTTCCCCTGGCGGATGTGCAGGTCGTTGCGGACGGTACCGTGCGCGTGACCGCAGAAGTACACCACCTGCGGGAACTTGGAGAGGATCTCGGTGCGCCTCGGGTCGGGAACGCCCCACACGCCGCCGGCGGGGATGTGGTCCGTCACGAACACCGGCTTGCCCGGGTTGGCGGCGCAGGCGTCGGCGATGCGCTTTTCATACTCATCCCAGCCGATGAACCCTTTGCTTCCCACAAACTGCGGGAACACCACGAAGGTGTAGCCCTTGTGGACGACGGTATCGGTGTGGGAGTTGGGTGCCTTCAGGAGCACCCGCGTCTCCTCAAATGCCTCCGGCGCGTCCCGCACGGCCATCTCGCGCGCGTGACCTTTATAAGCAAAGGCGTCGTGCCAGGCATAGACGTAGATCTCGCCGGGCTTCTGCTCCGCGCCGGCGAACACCTCGTCGAACACCTGCCGGTAGGCCTGGTAGCCGGTTGGGTAGTGCCAGTCGGCGATGTCGCCCGTGTTGATCACGAGCTCGCATCCCTTCGAGCGGAAGAGCTGGAGCGCGAGCTTCACGCGTCCGCAGCTCTCGACCGTCTTGCCGACGTGCGTATCGGTCATCACGCCAAACCGGAACAGCGGCTTCTCATCCGCCGCCCAAAGCCGAACCCCAAGCGGCGCCAGCATCGCACCGCCGAGAAATGTGCGTCTCGTTGTTCTCATTGTGTACGCATTCCTTTCTTTTGTTGTGGTCGCGATTTTACCACATCCGCCCCGCCCGTTCAACAGGTCAGGGCGTAGAAGGCGCGATGTAGCGGTAGCCGACGCCGTGGATGGTTTCGATGCAGTCGGCCGCGCGCCCCAGCTTCCGCCGGACTTTCATGACATACTGGTCAACGGTACGGGTGTTTCCGCCAACGCCGCCGCCCCAGAACTCATTGAGGAGCGAGTCCCGCGAAATGACCTCGCCCGGATGTTCCGCGAGCCGCCGCAGCACCTGTATCTCACGGAACGACAGCGCCTCTTCACGTCCCTTGGCATCCACAAGCGCGAAACGCTTCACATCCACCCGATACGGTCCAATCTTGAAATCCCCCGTCGCCGCCAGCGCACGGTCCGGCACGGGCGGCGGCACCGGTGAGACGGCGGCCGGCGCCGTGCCGCGCGTACGCCGGAACACCGCCCGGATCCGGGAGACGAGCACGTTGCGGTCGAACGGCTTGGGCAGATAGTCGTCCGAACCGAGATTGAGACCCATCGCAACATCGGCCGGTGCACCTTTGGCCGAAAGGAAGATGATCGGAAGCGCCGGATCGTTCTGGCGAATCTGCTTCAAGACCCTGTAGCCGTTCTTCTTCGGCATCATGATGTCGAGCAGCAGCATGTCGGGGCGGCACTTCGCGTATTCCGCCAGCGCCTCCTCGCCGTTCGCCGCCAAGCGCACGGTATGCCCTTCCTCGGCCAGAAGGATCGACAGCGTGTTGCGGATGGACGGCGTGTCATCCGCCACAAGTATGTCAGCCATGATTCCCCTCCTCTCCGGACACTTCGCCGCCCGGCAGCGTCACCTTGAAAACACTTCCGCCGCCCGCGCGGTCCAGCGCCTCCACGGTACCGCCCATCCCGCGCACGAGGCCCGAGACGATCGCAAGCCCGAGACCCAACCCGCGCTGCGGCGCCGTCTCGTCCGTCCCTTGGTAAAAACGTTCAAAGAGCGCCTCCCGCGGCCCGGGCGGAAGTCCCGGCCCCCGATCCGCCACTTCCACCTCCACCTGCCCTTTCGCACCGGGACGGAAAGAGACCTCAATCGTCTCATCCCCGGCGTACTTGCAGGCGTTCTCCACAAGATTGATGACGATCTGCTCAACCTTGTCTCGGTCGGCGCAGGCCCTCACGGGCGATTCGCCCGAAACCGACAGCGCACAGTCGGGATAGCGGCGGCGCATGAGCCCGACCGCCGACGCCACCACCTCGCCGAGTTCAAAGGGCGCACGGGCGAAGGTGAGCTTTCCGTTGCGCAAACGCACCATCGTCAGAAGCTCATTGATCATGCGCGACATGCGCACCGATTCCCGTCGCACCGTCTCAAGCGCCTCCGCCTGATGGCGAGCCTCCTTGATGCCGCCTTCCGCCAGAGCGGAGGCGAGCGGCACGATACTCGCGAGCGGCGTGTTGAGTTCGTGCGACACCATGTCGAGGAAGGTCTCCTTGACCTCAAGGTCTTCACGCGCGCGCCGCGCAGTGCCGACCAGCCGCCAACTATTGGAAAACAGTATGATAAAGATGAGGATTATCATGACCGCCCCGAGACCGAACAAATAAAACGTCAGGCGGTCCTGATACACGAAGCCACGCTCGTTGTAGCCGATCACAGAGCCGTCGCCCAACCGCGCCCAGCCGATGACCGTTCCATTAGTAGAGGGGATCCAGCCATACTTCGCGCGCGGGGAGGCATTCGTGCCGATCGGCGCCAGTCCCTTGTCCCATTGGTAGTCAGCCTTCCCATCCTTCTCGTAGGCCCTCACGCGCGTCAGTAGGCGGGACTTGAGATTCGATTCGTAATGCTCAAACTGCACCTCGCGCCGCGCCCGCCTCATCTCGTCCGTCAACCCGCTCGTGCCGAACACGAGCAGGAGCAGCCCGGCGGCGGTGATGAGAACGGCCGAAAGACCGATGAACAGGAAATATGTGCGAATGTCACGATCCATGGCATCGCCCCATCACAACGCGTCTGTCATGAATGTATGCGCCACCGTCCAAGGCGCGCTCTTGATCCGTTTCATGCGCATCAAAAGCGAAAGGCGGTGGCGTTCAAGCTCCGCATCGCCCCGTGCCGGCAGTTCGCCGAGACGGCGTCGGATCGCATCGCCCCATAGCCGCCGCAGAAAATCCTCAAGAATGCGCGCTGGGTCCAACTCGGAAAGCGATGCGCGCTCCCGCGACAGGAACACGCCCTCCAAAAGCGCACCATCCGCCGCGGAAAGCGTCCCGCGGAGTTCCGCCATCGCCTGCTCGTTCCCGCGCGTCTCCTGCACATAGGCGTGAACGAACCCGCACGTCAACGCATGCTGGAAAATCGTGTCGGGCGCATAGGATTCCAGCATCTCCGTCAGCTGCCCATCCGGTCCGTTTCCGAACAGAAACTCCATGAGTGCCATCTCTGTCCGAGGCGGCGGATTGTTCTCCGGAGCCGCAGCGTCTTCCGAGGGTTGAGAGTTGGGAGTTGAGGGTTGAGGGCTTGCCGCGCCGAAGCCTTCGGCGGAGGCGGGTTGCGTACTTCCTCTTCCCTCTTCCCTCTTCCCTCTTCCCTCTTCCCTCTTCCCTTTCTCTAGATCCTCCTCAAGGGCGGCGACCGGTATCTTCAGAAGTGTGGAAGCCTCCTGCAGCAAACTGGCGCGCATGACCGCGCTCGAACTGCACCTGACCAACGCCAAGACAGCGCGCGCCGCGCGGGAGATCGCATCGTAGGAGTCAGGTGTCTGCTCCATCGCGCGGGCGATGCGTACTTGAAAGGCGACCAGCGACTCAGCCGAATCAAGGCAGGCCTGAAACGCCGCCGGACCTTTCGTGCGAAGCAGAGAATCTGGGTCTTCGCCCGGCGGAAGACTTGCCACGCGCACCAACAATCCGGCGGCCAGCATCTCGCCGCCCGTGCGAATCGCCGCCTTCTGTCCAGCGGCATCGGCGTCAAAGACCAGCACGGCGGCATCGGCGACCTTCTTCAGGATCTGGACATGCTCCTTCGTGAAGGCCGTCCCCTGCGACGCGATCGCACGGGAGAATCCCGCCGCATGGCAGCGGATCACATCGATCTGCCCTTCGCAGACGATGGCCTCGCGAACGGGCTTGGCGTTGGCGATCTTCCCCGCCGCAAGATCGAACGCATAGAGAACATCCGACTTCCGGAAGATGAGCGTCTCGGGCGAATTGACGTACTTGCCGCCGCGCATCTTCGTCTTATCCGTCTCAAGCGTCCGTCCCGAGAACGCGATCACGCGTCCAGACCGGTCACGGATCGAGAACATGACGCGTCCGGCGAACGGCGAGTACCAGCGTCCGCCCGGATACTTCGGCGGACGCAGCACGCCGGCCGCCTCAAGCTCTTCGGTGGTGAAATGATGCTTCTCCGCCCATTTGAGCATCGCCTCGGCCTGCTGCGGCGCGTAGCCGATCTGGAACTGCTCCGCGATCTCGTCCGGGATGTCGCGCGACGCGAGATAGTTGCGCGCACGCGCCGCCTCAGCGGCCGTCTTGAGGCAACGCCGGTAGAACGCCGCCAACTCGGCGTGGAGCACAAGTTGGCGCTTGCGCGCGGCCGCTTGCGGATCGCTATTCGTCTCCTCGATGGTGATGTTCGCCGCCGCCGCCAGCTTCTTCGCCGCCTCCACGAAGCCCAGCCCCTCGTACTTCATCACGAACTTGATCACGTCGCCGGACTCGCCGCAACCGAAGCAGTGGTAGAATCCCTTCGCCGGCTGGATGTTGAAACTCGGCGTCTTTTCATGATGAAACGGGCAGCAGGCCTTGTACGACCCACCTGCCCGTTTCACTTGGATCCCGTAGCTGGCGATCAAATCTGCAAGGTCCGTACGGGCCTTGATCTCTTCGATCGTCTGCTCCGAAATGCCGAAGGCCATCGCTGACCTCTCTCGGCCTTACTGATCCGCCTCTTCCGCCTCTGCGGCCTCTTCGGAGAACGCCTCAGCCACAAGTGCTTCAGGCGTCGCCTCGGGCTGCGCGAGCTGGAAGGCCTCGCCGTCCTCGTCGTCCTCCTCCTCGCTCGACGGCGGAATGGTGCCGAAGAGCGCATCGAGCTTGGCCTGCTTCTCCTTGCGGAGCTCCTCCATCTCCTCGTCGGAAATGGTCTCGCAGAGCGGCACAAGCTTGAGGTAGCGGTGGAGCGGGAAGCCGGTTCCGCCCGGAATGAGGTGGCCGAGGATGACGTTCTCCTTGAAGCCGCGGAGCTCGTCCACGCGTCCCATGGTGGAGGCCTCGGTGAGCACGCGCGTCGTATCCTGGAAGGAGGCGGCCGAGATGAACGAATCCGTCTCGAGCGCGGCCTTCGTGATGCCGAGGAGCGCAGGCTGAGCCTCCGCCGGACGACGACCTTCCATCATCATCTGGTCGTTCACGCGCAAGAACGTCTGACGCGTAACCTGATCGCCCCAGAGGAAGTCCGTATCGCCCGGATTCGTGATGCGGACCTTGCGGAGCATCTGACGGACGATGATCTCGATGTGCTTATCGTTGATCTCCACGCCCTGCAGACGGTACACCTGCTGGACCTCGTCCACGAGATACTTCTGGAGTTCCTGCGGACCGGAGACCTCAAGGATCTCCTGCGGGATGATCGGACCTTCCGTGAGCTGCTGGCCCTTCTTCACGCGGTCGCCCTTGAACACGACGATCTGCTTGCCCATCGGGATGAGGTGCTCCTCGACCTGGCCGGTGATGTCGTCCTTGACGAGAAGCGTGCGCTTGCCGCGCGTGTTCTCGCCGAAATCGACGATGCCCTCGATCTTGGAGATCTCCGCCGCATCCTTCGGCTGGCGCGCCTCGAAGAGTTCCGCCACACGCGGCAGACCGCCGGTGATGTCGCGCGTCTTCGCCGCCTCACGCGGCGTCTTGGCGAGCAGCATGCCCGGCGAGACCTTCATACCGTCGGTCACCATCACGATGGCGTTCGTCGGAATGTCGTGCTGGTCGAGCACCTTGTTCGTCTCCTTGCCCTCCTTGCCACGGATGACGATCCGCGGATGGAGCGGCGTGTCGGAGGTCGGCAGCACCACGAGCGTCTTGGCGCCCGTCGCACGGTCGATCTCGGACTTCACAGAGATGTCCTCCTCGAAGTCCACGAACTCGACCGTACCGTGCGCTTCGGAGAGAACCGGCACGGAGTGCGGGTCCCACGTGGCGACCTTCTGGCCGGCCTTGACCGTCGCGCCGTCCTCCACGAGCAGCTCGGAGCCCATCTGCAGGGAGTACGTGTCGAGACGCGTTCCCTCCTTCGACCAGATCTCCATCGTGCCGTTCTTGTTGAGCACCACCTCGCGGCCTTCGTCGTTGCGCACCTTACGGACATCCACGAACTTGACCGTACCGGCGTTCTTGAGCACGATCTCCGGCACCTTTGCGGTGGTGGAGGCCGTACCGCCGATGTGGAAGGTCCGCATCGTCAGCTGCGTGCCCGGCTCGCCGATGGACTGAGCGGCGATGATGCCCACCGCCGTGCCGATCTCCACCTCGCGGCCTGTCGAAAGGTCGCGGCCATAGCACTTCGCGCACATGCCGTGCTCGGCGTCGCAGGTAAGGCCCGAACGGATCCAGACCTTCTCAATGCCCGCCTTGGTGATGGCAGCGCAGGCCGCCTCGTCGATAATCTCGTTCGCCTTCACGAGCACGTTGCGGTTCGCGTCGGTGATGTCGTAGAGCGCCGTGCGGCCGAGGATGCGCTGCGCGAGCGTGACCTTGACCTCGTCGCCCTCGATAATCGCCTCCACCTCGATGCCGTTGACCGTGTTGCAGTCCTCCATCGAGATGATGACGTCCTGCGAGACGTCCACGAGCTTACGTGTGAGGTAGCCGGCGTCGGCCGTCTTCAGAGCGGTATCGGCGAGACCCTTGCGGGCGCCGTGGGACGAAATGAAGTACTCGAGAACTGAAAGCCCTTCGCGGAAGGAGGCCGTGATCGGGCGTTCGATGATGTCGCCGGACGGGTTGGCCATGAGGCCGCGCATACCGGCGAGCTGACGGATCTGGAGTTTCGAGCCACGGGCCTTGGAATCGACCATCATGAACACCGGGTTCAGCTCGGTCGGGTTCGGGTTCTCCGCCGACACGTTGCGGTCGATCGTCTTGTACAGATCTTCGCCAACCTTCTCCGTGGCGGCGGACCAGATATCGACCACCTTGTTGTGGCGTTCGCCGTCGGTGATCACGCCCTGCTGGAACTGACCCTGCACCTTGTCGGCATCCTGACGGGCCTTGGCGATCACGTCGTCCTTGTCCGCCGGACGGATCATGTCCTTGAGACCCATAGACGCGCCGGAGATCGTCACGTAATGGTAGCCGAGGTTCTTGAGGTCGTCAATCAGCTTCACGGCGGCGTCATGCCCGGCCACGCGGTGGCAGTCGAGGATGAGGTTGCCGACGGTGGACTTCGTCACCTTGTCGTTCCAGAAGCCCATCTGCTCGGGGAAGATCGCGTTGAAGATCACGCGGCCCGCCGTCGTCTCAATCGTGCGCTTCTCCTTGTCGCCGTGCGGACGCTCCGGATGCCCGAAGTCGGGGTTGCGGAGACGGATGCGGCTGTGGTAGGAGATGGCGCCCTCCGCGATGCCGAACTCGACCTCGCCGATGTCGTTGAAGAGCGGCAGGTGTTCGCCCGCGAAGCTCGCCTTGCCCGCCACCTTGCCGGCGAGCTTGTCCTGCTGGCCGGGCGTGGTGAGGAAGTAGAGACCCAAGCACACATCCTGCGTCGGCGTCATCACGGACTTTCCGGAGGCCGGGCTGAAGATCGAGGTCGCCGCCAGCATCATCAGGCGAGATTCCATCTGCGCCTCAATGGAGAGCGGCACGTGCACGGCCATCTGGTCGCCATCGAAGTCGGCGTTGAACGGCGTGCAGACCATCGGGTGGAGGCGGATCGCCTTGCCTTCCACCAGCACCGGCTCGAACGCCTGGATCGAAAGGCGGTGGAGCGTCGGGGCGCGGTTGAGGAACACGGTCTTGTCCTTGATCACCTCATCGAGCACATCCCACACTTCGGCCGCCTGGCGCTCGATCATCTTGCGCGCCGTGCGCACCGTGTGGCAGATGCCCTTGTCCTTGAGCGAACGGATGATGAACGGCTCGAAGAGGCGAAGCGCCATCTCCTTCGGGAGACCGCACTGCGGCAGCTTGAGCTCGGGGCCGACCACGATCACGGAACGGCCGGAGTAGTCCACGCGCTTGCCGAGGAGGTTCTGACGGAAGCGGCCCGTCTTGCCCTTCAGGATCTCGGCGAGAGACTTGAGCGGACGGTTGCCGGGACCGGTCACCGCGCGCCCGTGGCGTCCGTTGTCGAACACCGCGTCCACCGCCTCCTGAAGCATGCGCTTCTCGTTGCGGATGATCACGTCCGGCGTCTTGAGTGCAAGCAGGTTCTTGAGACGGTTGTTGCGGTTGATCACGCGACGATAGAGGTCGTTCAGGTCGGAGGTCGCGAAGCGGCCGCCCTCGAGCGGGACGAGTGGACGCAGTTCCGGCGGAATCACCGGCAGCACGTCCAGCACCATCCACTCGGGCTTGCCGTTCGAGCTGCGGAAACCATCCACGACCTTCATGCGCTTGGAGATCTTCTTGCGGTTCTGCTTGGAGCGGGTGTTCTCCATCTGCTCCTCGAGCTCGAGCATGAGCTTGTCGAGGTCGAGCTTGTGCAGCATCTTACGGATCGCCTCCGCGCCCATCTCGGCCTTGAACCCGTCGCCATACTTGGCCTCCGCGTCCACCTTCTCCTGGTCGGACATCGTCTGCCCTTCCTTGAGCGGCGTGTCGCCCGGTTCCACGACCATCCAGTCCTGGTAGTACAGCACGCGCTCGAGCGCCGAGGCCGTCATGTCCAAAAGGAGACCGATGCGGCTCGGGTTGCACTTGAAGAACCAGATGTGCGAGCAGGGAACCGCCAGCTCGATGTGGCCCATGCGCTGGCGGCGCACCGAGGCGAGCGTCACTTCCACGCCGCAGCGGTCGCACACCATGCCCTTGTTCTTGATGCGCTTGTACTTGCCGCAGGCGCACTCCCAGTCGCGCGTCGGCCCGAAGATCTTCTCGCAGAAGAGGCCGTCCTTCTCCGGACGGTACGTGCGGTAGTTGATCGTCTCTGGGTTCTTGACCTCGCCGTGGGACCAGGCGCGGATCGTCTCCGGAGAGGCGAGCTGCACCTTTACGGCGTCATAGTGGACGGATGCGGAATACTGGCCGCCGAAGATATCGATCGAATTGTAGGATTTCATTGTTCCGTTCTCCTTGCGAAAATTAGAGGTTCACACCGCCGAGAAGGTCGGTGACATCCGCGACGTCCTTCGACTCCGCCGAAGGACGCGACGCCGGCGCAAACTTGTCGGCGTCGCCGCCCAGAAGCTGCATGTCGAGGCAGAGGCCGCGAAGCTCGTGGATGAGCACCGAGAAGGATTCCGGCATGCCCGAGTCGAGCACGTTGTTGCCCTTCACGATGGACTCGTAGATGCGGGTGCGTCCCTGCACGTCGTCCGACTTCACGGTGAGCAGCTCCTGCAACGCATAGCTCACGCCATACGCCTCGAGCGCCCACACCTCCATCTCGCCCATACGCTGGCCGCCCATCTGGGCCTTGCCGCCGAGCGGCTGCTGCGTGACGAGGGAGTAAGGCCCGATCGAGCGGGCGTGGATCTTGTCCGTCACGAGGTGGTGGAGCTTCAGCATGTAGATCACGCCGACCACCACGCGCTGCGCGAAGGGTTCGCCGGTGAGGCCGTCATAGAGGACCGTCTTGCCGTCGGTGCTGATCCAGGCGGAGTCACCCTCCTCCTTCTCCTGCTGCGCACGGGCCTTGCGGAGGTATTCGTCGATCTCGCTCTCCTGCACGCCGTCGAAGCACGGCGTGGCGGCATGGAAGCCGAGCAGCTTGCAGGCGAGGCCGAGATAGGTCTCGAACAGCTGCCCGAGGTTCATGCGCGACGGCACGCCCAACGGGTTCAACACGATATCCACCGGCGTGCCGTCCGGCAGGAACGGCATGTCGCAGCTCGGCAGGATGCGGGAGATGCAGCCCTTGTTTCCGTGGCGGCCGGCCATCTTGTCGCCGACCGAGAGGTTCTTCTTGTCCACGAGGTACACGCGCACGTTCTTGACCACGGCGCCGTCGTCGATGAGGTCACCAAACCCGTCGTCGCCACGTCCGGCGGCGGCGTCTTCGATCTCCGCGAACCGTGCGAGGAACGGCGAGACCACCGCTTCGAACTTGGCGGACTCCTCTTCGTTCTCGATCTGGTAGCGGCCATGGGTCTTGGCGAGCTTCGTGAGCGAGGTCTTGGTGATCTTCTTGCCGGACGGCACGATGATCTCCTGCGTCTCGGCGTTCATCACGTCCGCCGTCAGCTTCTGGTTGAGGAACGCGTTGCAGAGCGCGGTGGCCAGCTCGGTCTCGATCTTCTTGATCTTCTCGTTGCGCTTGCGCTCCGCCTCGCGGATCGCCTTCTTCGTGGGCTTGCGGTCGCCATCCTTGGACTGGTCGGCGGTGGTGACCTTCACGGCCATCACCACGCCCGTCGTGCCCGGCGGCACCGTGAGGGAGGTGTCGCGCACGTCGGCGGCCTTCTCGCCGAAGATCGCGCGCAGCAGGCGCTCCTCGGGCGAAAGCTCGGTCTCGCCCTTCGGCGTCACCTTGCCCACCAGGATGTCGCCCGGCTTCACTTCAGCACCCACGCGGATGATGCCATCGGGACCAAGGTTCTTGAGCGCGTCCTCACCCACATTCGGGATGTCGCGCGTGATTTCCTCTGCGCCGAGCTTCGTGTCGCGCGCGCCGCATTCAAAGGTGATGATGTGGAGCGAGGTGAGCACGTCCTCGCGCACGAGGCGCTCGTTCACGAGAATGGCGTCCTCGAAGTTGTAGCCGCGCCAGCTCATGAACGCCACGAGCAGATTCTTGCCGAGGGCGAGCTCGCCCTGATCCGTCGCGGGGCCGTCCGCCAGGCAGTCGCCCGGCATCACTTTCTGGCCGCGCTTGACGATCGGCTTCTGGTTGAAGCAGGTACCGGCGTTGCAGCGGCGGAACTTCTGGAGCGAATAGCGGCGGACGCCCTTCTTCGCCTCCTTGGCGAAATCGTACTTGGCGGGATCCTTCGGATTCGCATCCACGCCCGACGGCAACTTGCCGTCCGCCGTGGTGAGGATCGTGCAGGCGTCCACGTAAGCAACCACGCCCGGCTCCTCGGCGCACACGATCACGCGGCTGTCCTTGGCGGCCACGCCTTCAAGTCCGGTGCCCACGAACGGACGCTCGCTCTGCATGAGCGGCACGCCCTGACGCATCATGTTCGCGCCCATGAGCGCGCGGTTCGCGTCATCGTGCTCGAGGAACGGGATGAGGCCGGCGGCGATGGAGATCACCTGCATCGGCGCGACATCCATGTACTGCACGTCCTTCGCCGGCTTGTCGCAGAACTCCGTCTTCCAGCGGCAGGTCACGCGGTCTTCCGCGAACGTCTTGTCCGCGTTGAGCGGCGCGTTCGCCTGCGCAATCACGAACTGCTCCTCGGCGTCGGCCGGGAGGTACTCCACCATGTTCGTCACCTTGCCGTTGCGCACCACGCGGTACGGCGTCTCGATGAAGCCGAAGCGGTTCACCTTCGCGTAGAGGCCGAGGGACGAGATGAGGCCGATGTTCGGACCTTCCGGCGTCTCGATCGGGCAGATGCGGCCGTAGTGCGAAGGATGCACGTCGCGCACCTCGAAGCCGGCGCGCTCGCGGGAGAGACCGCCCGGACCGAGAGCCGAGAGACGGCGCTTGTGCGCGAGGGCCGAAAGCGGGTTCGTCTGGTCCATGAACTGCGACAGCTGGCTGCGCGCGAAGAAATCCTGAACCACGGAGGAGAACGTCTTGGAGTTGATGAGGCGCTGCGGGGTGAGCGGACCCGAAACCGCCGGGTCATGCACCGTCATGCGCTCGCGCACCAGACGCTCCGTGCGGGCGAGGCCCACGCGGCACTGGTTCTCCATCAGCTCGCCCGTCGTGCGGATACGGCGGTTGCCGAGATGGTCGATGTCGTCGATGACCTCCTTGCCCATGAAGATCTTCAGGAGCAGGCGGATCGCCTCGATCACGTCAATGCCGCTGTTGTGGAGCGTACGGAGCTCCTCGGGCACCTTGCCGGAAAGACCGAGCTTCTTGTTGATCTTGTGACGGCCCACATAGCCGAGATCGTAGTGGCCCAGCTCGAAGAAGAGCTTCTGGAGAAGCGCCTTGGCGTTGGTGGCCGTCGGCGGATCGCCCGGACGGATGCGCTTGTAGATGTCCTTCAGCGCGTCCTCTTCGTTGTGGATGCCCGCCTTCGCGTCTTCGCGCAGGGTCTTGATGAGCGTACCGTTATCCACAGAGACGTCCACGACCTCCACGTTGGAGATGCCCGCGGCGGCGATCTGCTCGAGAAGCGCCGGCGTCACGGGATCGTACCGGCGCGCGAGCACCGCCTGCGACTCCGTATCGACCAGGTCTTCCTTCATCACCAGACCGTGAACGTCCGCATCGGTGTAGGACCGGCCCGTCTCCAGGCGCTTGAAAGTATAGAAGAGACGCAGGATGTCCTCGTCCAACCCGTAGCCGAACGCACGCAGGAGCGTGGTCGCGTAGAATTTCCGACGACGACGGCGCTGATCCATGAAGCACCACATCACGTCGTTCGTATCGAACATGATCTCGATCCAGTTGCCGCGATCGGGGATGATGCGCACGGAGAGAAGCGGCTGGCCGTTGGCGTGGACGGTACGCTCGGTGGAGATGCCCGGGCTGCGGTGCAGCTGCGAGACGATCACGCGCTCGGCGCCGTTGACGACGAACGCGCCGTCACCGGTCATCACCGGCACATCGCCGAGAAACACGTCTTCCTCGCGCACATCCTCGCCGTCCTTGAGACGGAACGTGGCATGGAGCGGCTTCGAGTAGGTGTGACCGTCGCTGAGCGCCTCGGCGAGCGAATACTTCTCATCGCCGAACCGATAGCTCACGAAGTCGAGCACGTAGCGGCCGTCGAAGCTCGCCACGGGGAAGATCTCGTGGAAGATCGCCTGAAGACCCTTCTCCTCGCGCTTCGCGGGCGGAACGTCCGCCTGAAGGAAGTCATTGTAGCTTGTCGTCTGGATCTCGATGAGATCCGGCGGTGCATAGGTATTCTGGAGCTTTCCGAATACTTTGCGTTCGGCTTTGGCCATGGTTCTTACCTTTCTTCTTTCAACTGGAAATTCGCGAAATCACGCGCAAATGAAGTCCGGTAAGCGGCCGGTTTGTTAACTGTTAAGGCGTGAAGCGGCGTAAGATATCAAATCCGCGTCTAAAAAGCAAGCACTAAAAAATTAATTACCGAAAAACGGGAAACCGCTTCATTTTCGGCAGAATGTTTTCCGATTGGGCAAACGGAGGGGTGGATTTAGGTCAGAAGCTCTACCGAAAACGGTCCGTCGTTGAGGAGGCGCACCTTCATCTCCGCGCCGAAACGACCAGTGCCGACGCGCGACGCGCCGAGCTTCGCGCGGAGATCCGCCACCACGCGTTCATACAGCGGTTCCGCGAGTTCCGGACGCGCCGCGTTCGAAAATCCCGGGCGCCGCCCGTGGGACGTATCGGCATAGAGCGTGAACTGCGACACCACGATCACGCTACCGCCCACGTCGAGAAGCGAGCGGTTCGTCTTCCCGGCCTCATCCTCGAAGATGCGCAACGTGCAGAGGCGCTCGGCCATTTCGTCCGCCGCCTTCTCCGTATCCGTGTGAGTCACGCCAAGCAGCACAAGATAGCCCTGCCCGATCTCCGCGACCCGTTCGCCCGCAATCTCGACCGACGCCTCGGTCACGCGTTGGACCCATGCCTTCATGCCGTCTGCCCTCCGTGTCACCTTACCGGCGGATGTCGCGGCTGACCCCGTTCGTCGCCACGTTCAGCAAGATGTCCAGCTTGGAATCCATACCCTCAAGGCGGCTGTTCAACCCAGCCACGTCATGGTCGATCTTTTCCTGCAGCATGCTGTTCGTCACCGCATCCGGCTGCGCGGTGAGCCGCATGCCGATGTACAGTCCGCCAATGAACACAACGGTCAGCACGAGTGCCGTGATCAATGCTATCTTCATTTCGTTTCCTCCTTTTCAAGGGATTCCAAAAGACGGGTGCAACCCAAAATGACATCGGCATACGTCTCCTCGAAATTGCCGGTGTACCACGGATCGGCGACATCGCGATCAAGCCCCGCATACGTCAGAAGCTTGCGCAACTTCGAGCGGTCATCCGGGAAAACGAGTCGCCGGAGATCGGCCATATTGTAGCCATCCATGCCGACGATGAGATCGTATTCGGATGCCTTCGCCGCCGAAAGGAGCCACGCCGCGCGGGGTGTATAGGGGATGCCGTGGTGATCCAGCTCCCGCCGCGTGCCGCGATGGATGTCATGGCCAAGCTCGTCCGTGTGCAACGCCGCCGATTCCACAACAACGTCATGCCGCCCCGCCTTCTCCAGCAGATCCTTCATCACAAACTCCGCCATCGGACTTCGGCAAATGTTGCCATGACAAACAAAGAGCAGCTTCATCCTACGCTTCTTCTTTGTTGCCTTTCGGCAGACTCTTTGCATGGTTTTCAGCATCTCTGTGCATAACTACCCGCTCTTTTGGGGGTTTTGGCGTTCAATTATCCACACACTTATCCACAATCCTGTCAATATCGGTTCATAACTTACGCCCAGACCATCGCCGCCGTGGACAAAACAAGACCATCTGCCGGACGTCGGATGAGGTGGAGCGTGCGCCCTTCCGCGCGAAAACATTCCGATACGAGCAGGTCACCGGCTTTCGCCGCCGCGCGGAACACAACATCCATCTCCGCAGGGCCTGTCCCCAGAGTTGAAGGGTCTGTCCCCACAGGCATCGTTTCAAGCATCCATTCGACATAGTGGACGTTGTTGACATGGTCGTTGAAATCAAGGTCGCTCTGGCGCACGCGAATCTCAACGCGGGACGTCACATCGGGAAGCTGCGTGAACTTGCCGCCGATGTCATCGAAGAGAATGTCCGGTGTATCGGCGGGGACGAGATCGGCAAAGGTTTCAGGAAGCTTGGCGATCTTCTGCGCCTTCATATCGACATACAGCCATTCGGAGTGCGCCTGCAACACTTCCGTCCCAGCCCCATCCGCGCCCTGGAAGCAGCGCGTGGCGATGAGCCGCCCCTTCATGCCGCTGGGCCAGGTGCGCAAGGTGATCTTCTCGCCCCACGGCACATAGCGCGTCACTTTCAGGTGCAGACGCGACAACATCCATGTGAGACCCTCTTCCTGCAGCTTGCGGATGCCCCAGCCGAGTTTCTCTGCGTTCAAGCCGGCAATCTCCTGCAGGAAATTGCACAGCGTCGGAAGCGAAACGTGGTTCGTCACGCCCGATTCGTAAGATCGCACGGCGAAAGTTTCGTCTAAATAGAATTTCGGCTCATAAAATCTCATGCCGCAAATTATACCACAAGTCTTCGCAATCTAACGCGCCGATCTTCGGCATCGCCTCCAACCCCCTGAAGAATGTATCGGCGGAGCCTCACCGGTTCGGCAACTCATAAAATCGAGTCTGGATCGGTGCAAGCTCGATCAGAATGTTGCGCTGCGGGAACCCATTGCCAAGATCGAGCGAACAAGAAACCGTTTCACGCGACGAATTCACCGCCACCAAATGAACTTTGTCTTCATGTCGCCACGCGCGCACGCCCACTGCTTTGGGGAGCTTTGCCGCTCCCGGGAGCACCACATCTTCATCAAGCATGACAGGTATCATATCGGCAATTTCACGGGCCACTTTCAGCACTTCGCCGAGTACGCGATCCTTGTCCGCCGGCTTCAGGAATGAAAGCAGGCTATGCATAGAATACCACGTAAGACCATTTGCCCCTCCTGCTATCGCCTGCCAAGCCATGTTGCGCATCTCGTTTTCTGTTGGCATGCGCCGCACATGGTTACCGCGCGCACGCTCATCTGCGACACCCCGGTACCAAGTCCAATCAAAGGATTGTAGCGTCATTATAAGCGGCTTCGAGGCGAAGATTCCGCTGTTCAGCTGACGCGTGTAGTCAAGAACCTGCCCTATCTCCGCACCGCCGCCTATCGGATAGGGATCGGCGCAGATCACATCTTGGCAATCCAGAAACATCCTGGCGTAGTAAATCCTGTCGAAACAGGAACGCGTGGGGTGGTCAGGGTCGTGCAAACGTGCGAGCCGTTCATGTTTGCGCATCTTGTCTGCATTCCCAAAAGCGTGGGGTTCATCGTAGAGATACCACATCAACACACAGGGACGCCCCTTTAACTCCTGTAGTTTCATCACAAGTCCGCCATCATCGTGTGGGAGCCTTGCTATGGCCATTTTACCGCACTTCTCAATCCAATCCAGCAATTTGCCATCTACACCGTTCATCACAAATGAATTGTAACTGCACTCTTCAAGCATTCTGCGTACATCCGGACCCAGTTTCAAATCGGCTCCCCACAAGGTCGTTGCCAAAGGCCAGAACTTCTTTCCGCGTACAACAAACTTTCCGTCCGGCCCGCACCAGACCTCTGGATGCGTCAAGCCGTTGGTCCTGGCAAACTTCATCGTGGCCGACCATAGCTCACCCGTTCCGTCCGACCGTAAAAGCACGAATCTGAAATCGTTAGTCCCCATTGCCATGTCGCAGACCGGCACTTTCGCCAAAGCGGAATGTTCCACTCCGGAAAACTCCATCCGTATGCGTCTGGCATGTCCGTCAGCTCCGGGATATTCCATCTCAGCGCGACAGCCCAAAGTCGAGAATCCACTGTTGAATGACATCGTGAATGTGACATCACCATCCCACGCTTCGTCCCGGTAAGCGGAGTTTACAACATAATCAACTGGCGAGGGATCAAACGGCTCTACCTTCGCATCGGCCAACCAAACCTTGCCAACCGCCTTTTTCTCGGTATATTGCTCAAAGTAGGCGTACACGGCATTTGTTGGTATGGTCACGCTCGTATCGGCAAGTTCGTACCAGTCCGCGCTGCCCTTTTTCCCACGGACAGAAAAACCACCGTGACACGTCTCCGTTCTGCACACCTTTCCGTGCGCATCATAAATCCAGAAACCGATGCGGGCCTCGCTCTCCCTTCCGTCCTTAAGCCGCAGATTATCCTGCTTGAAGCGGCACGACACCCTGTACCGCTTGCCCGGCACAAGATCAACCTTTGTCTTGAAAGAGAACGGGGCTTCATGGAGGCCGTTCTTGGATTCATTAACGGCATTCGCAAATCCGCACAGTCCTGCTGAACAGATCGCTGCAACAATTACCAACTTATGGATTTTCATTTCCCCTCCCCCTTCTTCGCCGCCGGCTGCGCCAAGGCAAGACAAACTGTGGCAAAGAAAATTCCTTTCACGTTGTTCCTCCCTGTCGCGCGTACCCGCGCCATTGACACTACTTAACGATGAAGAACCGATCGTAGAAAATGCGGTTCGGGCCTTGTGCGCCCTTTACGAACGCCGGGCCGGTGAACTTCGCTGAGACCCAGAACTCGCGCTCCTCCACACGCGGCTCGAACGACGGGATCCAAGGATTGAACTTCCCGTCGCCTATGTACGAGCGCGCCGACGCCACGAGACCCACCTTGCCGATCTTCACGAGATGGAACTTGCCGTCCGACGGGATCTGCTCCTTCTTGAGCGACATCCAACTGCTCTTGCGCGTCCATCCGTCATGCACGCTGGCCTTGAACGGCATTCCGCACTTCGCGGCCGGGTCGTACGCGGAATGGCCGATGGCGGAATCCGGGTCGGGGGCATCCACTAGGCCGTGCTTGATCCGCGTCACGCTCCATTCGATCACGTCCCGCCCTTCCAGCTCCTTCGGCGTGGGCGGCGGGAAGCTTGCCGCGAACGCCCTCATCCGCTCGCCCTCCCTGCGTGCGGCCTCCATGCGCGGAGCGCGGTCCTTCGGCCAGAAGCCCCAGGCGTCAACAACGTTCGTGGCGCAGACGGCGATGCGCTCCGCCGCCGCACGCACGTCAAGCCCCGACGCCGACGCCACGCGCCATTCGTCCACAAGCGCCCTGTCGAACACGAGCCTTTCGTGGCGCACGTGCGCGAGCTGGGCCGGGCTGCCCTTGGCGGCGGCGATGCGCTCAGCCTCATCGAGCATGGGTGCCGCCGTCGCGAAGAACTCCCCGTCGAGGTAACCTCGCTGAACGTACATCGCGAGATGGCCGGACGTGATCGAGCGTATGAACGCCGGATCAATCTCCGCGCACTTCGCCTTCTGCCGCCGCTCGAGGTAGTCGCGGTACTTCCCGATCGCCCCCGCCGCCGCGCCATAGTGGGCGCCCATGAACTCCGCCGCCAGCCGCCTCGCGTCCTGGTCGGGGTTGTCGGCGAGCTTGAAGAAGAGCCACACGTCCATCAGCGCGAACGACCTGCTGAGCGGTTCCTCGCCCTCCAGAAAATATCCGTGCACGTGCATGTCGCGGCAGAAGCGCATTTCAGCGCCGATGTCGTCGCATGGCTTTACCGCCGGGAACATCGGCCCGGAATATCCGCGCCAGTATCCCCACACGTACTTCTGCTCCACGTGGTCGTCCCATCCCCTGAACACGCGCCCGTTGTCGGTGTCCGCCGTGAGCGGCTGGAACAGGAAGCTGCGGCAGTAGCGGATCGCGAGGTTGCGGGCGGCCCGCAGCGCGTTCGTCGGCGGCAGCTCGGTGTAGGAGTAGGCGAACGTGCGCACCGTCACGTCGGGGAACTCGCGCCCCACCTCCTCCGCCACGGCGCTCGCGAACTCGATGTTCGGCCCGGACCACGATCCCGCCGCCTCCTTTGACCGCAGGCACGCCGCGCAGCGGCACCTGAATCCGTTGCCGCCGTCGTCCTGGCTCAGCTCGTATGTCGTAGGCCACGAATAGCGCGGGGATTTCGCGCGCTCTTCGCGGTCGCGCCTGATGTTCGCCTTCATCTGCTCCGCCACGCCGTGGCGCACCGCTGGGTCGGAAAGGCAGAACCACGGATATTCGGCGCTCCCCTGGAAATTCGTGAGCCCCTTCGCGTACACGCCGAACGTGTGGCAGTCCTTCGGTGCTCCGCTCTGCTCGGTGTCCCCCACGCCCGCGCGCGCGGTCCCCTTGTTGCGGAAAAACCACGTGGACGGCACCTTGTCGGCGCCGCCGAGGTACGGGAACCGGCTCAGTATCGCGGGCCGCCCCTCGAACTCCATCTCCGGCAGCGTCCATCCAGAGAGGTCTGGCTTCCTCTCGGTGTCGGGCGCGTACCAGCGGCATCCGATGCGCTCGAGGAAGGAATAGACGCCATACGCCACGCCAAGCCCGTCGCGCCCTGTCACGGTGAGGTCACCACTCTTCGCCTTCACCCGCCACGCCTGCGTCGGCATCGCGGGATCGATCGCAAACCGTACCTTCACCGGCCGGTCGCCCAGCACCGCCAGCAGATCCTTCGCCGCCGTGCGCGCGGCAGGGTCGTCCAACGGTACCACAATCTCCGCCGCCATTACCGGAAGTGTCACGCTTGTCGCGACCGCCACACCGATTGCAAATATTTGACCTCTCATGCTGTTTCTCCATTCAACCATGATCTGAACGTCCTCATCGTAATTGTTTCACTTTTTAGGTTCTTCTCATTCTGTCCGAACTGATGACAGTCAAAATCTGATTCTGTCATTTTCTGGACATCGTTCTTTACGTCTGGGAATTGTAGCATATCACGACAGGAGCCGCAATACAGGCGGCGGATTTTCAGTATCGAGGAGAGGCGGCGCCGACAATTTGTTGCCTTCAATCCGTTCGCAGAAGTCCTCCAGCGGAGAAGAGAAAACGCAGGAGCGAGGCGGCGCCAAACCACAAAAGTAGCGTGGGAAGATCGGTAATGCCACCCCAGCGCGCGGCGCCGTACAGCGCCAACGGATAGACGAGATGGAGCGGCACCAACCAGATGAGAAAACCAAAACGTCCCGCCGACACTTCGGCGTTTGTGTAGAACACCTGACAGGTTGTCAGCGCCGTGATCACGACGAGCCACGGCATGTAAGACGCGTAGGCGGCATAGTCCGATCCGTGCGGCATGAGCGAGAGGAACGTCAACCCAAAGAACTGATAGGCGAGCGCCATCAACGCCGCCGCGACAAGCGTGACCGCCGCACATTTGAGGACGAACGGGCGGGTTGAGTCCTTGCGCTGCGCCGCCGTGGCCGTGTAAGGGAACATCACCAGCAGCAGCGGAAACGTGAGGTAGTAGAGAAAATCGGAGAACCGCGAAACCATATAGTAGCCGGCCGAGTCAAGTGTCGAAAGCTGCGTGCGCAGAAGAGACTGTTCCACGAGCGACGCCGCCATGGGAATTCCCTGATAGACGACGATGGCAAGAAACGCCAACGAGATGCGACGGATCGCCGCGCGATCCCAGTACGGTTCCGCCGGCACCGAAAGGTCCTTTCGCAGCGCCAGCACGCTGCCCGCGATGCGGAAGGCGGGAAGTGCGGCCTGACCCGCAAAATAACCCGCCAGCGCGCGAATCGGCATCGCGCAAAACATCACCAGAAAGCGCAGCACCGAACCGGCAACCTCAACCGCCGCCAACGCACGGAACCGCTTGAGCGACTGTAGCGCATCCGTATAGACGGGCGCAACGCATCCGAGAAACGCCGCCGCCACGACAAGGAATCCGACAGACGCATCCGAAACGCGCATCGCCGAAAGAAAATGCGGCACCGCCACCGCCGCGACGGACAGCACCAGAACCAGGATCGCCGCCACCGCGACAAACACACCTTTCAAGAGCGACTTTACCTTCCCGCGTGCGCCGACCGTCGACAGGCACGCGGACTCCTTCATCACCGTCATCGCGAACGCAAACATCGGAAGCGACAGAAAAGTGGCGAATAAAGTGACCGGTAGCACCGCGCCGATATCCTCTGGCGAAACATAGCGCGGCACGAACCACATCCCGGCGGCGACATTGACGAAGTCGCCCACACGCAAGGCGACGAACAGAAGAAGCGCGTTTTTCGCGAAGCCGTCCATACGGCGGCGTATTGTACCAAATTCCGCTATGCGTGGCATGGGAGTTTTGCTATAATCGCCCGCCATACGAATTTCCATCGTTTGAAATGGGAGAAGACGACATGAAAATCAAGGACATTCTCGCTCAGGAACGGCCTTCCGTTTCTTTCGAAGTGTTTCCGCCCCGGAAGGATGCACCGTTCGAACCGGTGAAGGACGCCGTGGCGCAGCTGGCCCAGGAACGGCCGTCATTCATGTCCGTCACCTACGGCGCCTCGGGGAACGCCCAGGCGAACACGGCGGCGATCGCCTCCTTCGTGCAGGCGTGCGGCGTGCCGGCACTCGCGCACCTCACGTGCCTGACCGCGACGCGCGAAAGCATCGAAAGCGAAGCGGACGCGCTGCGCCGCGCCGGCATCGAGAACGTGCTGTGTCTGCGCGGCGATCTGCCGAAGGATGCATCCGAACCGCCGCCCGGCAACTTCTCGCACGCGGTGGATCTTGTGCGTGCGCTCCACGGATCCGGATTCTGCCTCGGCGGCGCCTGCTATCCGGAGTGCCATCCCGACTGCCCCCACATGGAGGATGACATCCGCCATCTGCGCGAGAAGGTCGAGGCCGGTCTCGACTTCGTCACCACGCAGATGTTCTTCGACAACAACATCTTCTACCGCTATCTCGCGAAACTCCGCGACCACGGCGTGACCGTGCCCGTGATCGCCGGCATCATGCCCGTCACGAACGGCAAGCAGATCGCGCGCATCTGCCGGCTTTCGGGCACCTACCTCCCCAGCCGCTTCAAGGCAATCGTGGATCGCTACGGCGACCATCCCGCCGCCATGCTCGATGCGGGCGTCGCCTACGCCACCGAGCAGATCATCGACCTCTTTGCGAACGGCATCAATGCCGTACACATCTACACGATGAACAAGCCCGAAGTCGCCACTCGCATCATGTCCAACCTCCACAATATCATTGGCCATTGATGGTAGATCTCCAAGAGATCGCGCGGTACATGCGCATGGGGCGCACCGTCCCTGACGGCGCGCTTGCGGCGCGTGTCGCCGAGCTCCGCGACGAAGCGCTCACGATCATACGGCCGGCGCACATCGGGCGGCGGTTCCCGATCCAAGATGGGAACATCGTCTCCGGCTCGGTCCGGCTCGCCGTCGCCGGAACATTGGCGAAACATCTCGTGGGCTGCCGCTCCGCCTATCTGGCGTGCGGCACGCTCGGCGCAGGGTTCGACGCCTTTCAACGCCGCGTCTCCGCGACCTCGGGTGCAGATGCGCTGATCGTGCAGGCCATCGGCGCGGCGCTCATCGAAAAGTTGATGGATGATGTTGAAGCGGAAATCCGCCGCGAACTGCAGCCGAACGAAACGCTCGTTTCGCGATACTCCCCCGGCTACGGTGACTTTCCGCTCACCGCCCAGCGCGAACTGCTCTCGCTTCTCGACGCTCCGCGCAAGGTGGGCGTGTCGCTCACCGACACCCTTCTTATGGTTCCCTCGAAATCCGTCAGCGCAATCATCGGCGTCAAAGAGGAGATCCCCACCACATGAAAGACATCCTCAACAAGACCCCACTCCTGTTTCTTGACGGCGGCATGGGAACGCAGCTTCAGGCCAAAGGGCTTCAGCCGGGCGAAATCCCCGAACTGTGGAACGTCACACGTCCGCAGGATGTCCGCGCGGTGCACGAGGCGTACTTCACCGCCGGGGCGGATGTCGTGTACGCCAACACGTTCGGCGCCAACGCCGCCAAGTATCACGGTGACGCCCCGCTCGCAGATGTCCTCACGGCCGCGATCGGCATCGCGCGCGAGGCGGCGGATAATGTTGGCGGGCGGCGCTTTGTCGCGCTCGACGTCGGGCCGACCGGACGGCTGCTCAAACCCGCGGGCGATTTCGAATTCGATGCCGCCTACGATGCGTTTGCGGAACAGGTCTCCATCGGCGCGAAAGCCGGAGCTGACCTGATCGTGATCGAAACGATGGGCGACACCTACGAACTCAAGGCCGCCGTCCTCGCCGCAAAGGAGAACGCGTCGCTGCCAATTCTCGCCACCGTCGCACTCGGCGATGACGGCAAACTGCTCACGGGCGGAAACGTGGAGTGTGTAGCGGCGCTTTTAGAAGGTCTGCGCGTGGACGCCCTCGGTTTCAACTGTGGGCTCGGTCCCGACCGAATGCTTCCCTACGTGAAACGGCTCGCGACATCGACGACACTTCACATCGCCGTCAAGCCGAACGCGGGCATGCCGAAAGTGATCGACGGTCGTACCGTATTCACCGTGGGACCGGAAGAATTCGCACAGGATATCGCCACACTCGTGGAGGCGGGGGCCTCGATTGTCGGTGGATGCTGTGGAACAACTCCCGCCCACATCGTTGCCCTCCAAAGCCTAGCCACCAACCTCCCCCCTCGAGCCACGAACCACCAGCCACAAACCACCAAGCGCACACTCATCACATCCGGTTCCCGCGCAGTGGAAATTCCTTTCGACGATTCCATCATCATCGGCGAGCGCATAAATCCAACCGGGAAGAAGAAACTCAAGGTGGCGCTGACGGAGGGCGATGTAGCGTATGTGCTGCGCGAAGCCATTTCTCAAGCAGAGGTGGGTGCGCATGTTTTAGACGTCAATGTGGGCGTCCCGGGGCTTGATGAACCGGCCGTCCTTGACGCGACCGTTCAAGCCGTTCAGAGCGTGACCGATCTTCCGTTGCAGATCGACACCTCCGATCCCAAGGCGCTGAAGCGGGCTTTGCGGCACTACAACGGGAAAGCGCTCGTCAATTCCGTGAACGGCAAGGAGGAATCGATGGCGTGCGTGCTGCCGCTCGTCGCCCAATACGGCGGCGTGGTGGTGGCGCTCACGCTCGACGAAGCCGGCATCCCGCCCACGGCGGACGGACGGCTCGCCATCGCGAAGCGAATTCTGGCGCGCGGCGCGGAATACGGATTGGCTCCTTCTGACTTCGTCATCGATGTGCTGTGCCTTGCCGTCAGTGCTGACGCCTCCAGCGCGAACATCATCCTGGAAACGATGCGCCGCGTGCGCGAAGAGCTTGGCTGCCGCACCTGTCTCGGCGTCTCCAACATCTCTTTCGGTCTCCCAGCGCGTCCCCTTCTCAATGCGTCGTTCTACACCATGGCTCTTGCGGCAGGGCTTTCCGCCGGCATCGTCAATCCCCTTTCCGCCGACATGATGACGGCCTATCGAGCCTATCGTGCCCTCACCGGCAAGGACCGAACCTGCGCCGAGTGGATTGCGTCGTTCAAGGACTGGTCTCCCGCCTCACCATCTCAATCCGCGACCCCTACCCTCCAACAGGACACCGGGAATCAGATACCTGAAACGGGGAACTCCCAACTCTCAGCCGCAATTCGGCGAGGCCTAAAGGCCGATGCAGCAACGGCGGCAAGAGAGGCGCTTCAAAATGGCAAGAGCCCATTGGACATCATCGATGGCAGCATCGTACCGGCACTTGAGACCGTCGGAAAGGGATTTGAGTCGGGGAATGTCTTCCTCCCGCAGTTGCTGATGGCAGCCGAGGCGGCGGGCGCGGCGTTCGAGATCGTGCGGGCGGCGCTCCCCTCGCAGGACTCGGGAACCGTCAAGGGTCCGATCATCATTGCCACCGTCAAGGGCGACATCCACGACATCGGCAAGAACATCTGCCGCGCCCTTCTCGAGAACTACGGCTTCAAGACCATTGACCTTGGGCGCGATGTGCCGCCGGAAACAATCGTGGAGGCGGCCCGGCGCGAAAAGGCGCGACTGGTGGGACTCTCCGCGTTGATGACTACGACGGTCTGTTTCATGGAGCAGACCATCAAGCTGGTACATCAAGAGCTTCCCGGGTGCAAGGTCACGGTCGGCGGGGCCGTCCTCACGGCGGACTATGCCGAACAGATCGGTGCGGATAACTACTCGAAGGATGCCATGGGACTCGTCCGCTATGCGGAGCAACTCTTCGACACACCTGCGGATAAGGCGATCTAAAGCCGCGAGCGATTGACGAAATAGACGGCGCCGACCATGCAGAGAAGCGCCCAAAGATAGTCCCACCGCCACTTCTCGCCCATGAACAGAATCATGAACGGCACAAACACGCACACCGTCACGACCTCCTGGATGATCTTGAGCTGCGCGACGTTCAGACCGGATGCCGCGCCGAGCCGGTTGGCCGGCACGGCGATCATGTACTCAACCAGCGCAATGAGCCAGCTCACAATTATGATTGCGATCAGCGGCCAGTGAGAAGCGCCCGGCTTCTGCAACCGCAGATGCCAGTACCACGCAAACGTCATGAACAGGTTGCTCGTAAGGAGCATCACAACCGTGGCCGCGACACCAGCCGGCCTGGATAGATCACCTATTGACATATATCTTCACCATTCCTTTTTTGAATGGCTGCGTATTCTACCACATTCTGCGCAGCAAATGACCGCCTACGTCAGAGAACGGTCGGTGCGAGCCGGTCGCTGCGCAGTTGCCTCCGCTCCCGGCTCCATACATCCTACCGCAGGCCAACCGATCTGCGTGGTGTTGTGCGCATAACATTATTTACAAGTACGAAAATCCAAAACCGCATTAGCTTATTGATGCCCACGGTGGATGATGACTGATAGGACTGCAATGTCGGCAGGATTTACCCCCGGAATGCGTGCGGCCTGCGCGAGCGTTTCAGGACGCCACTTCTTGAGCTTTTCGCGGCTTTCATATCGTACGGCCTGACACTTGTCATAGTCAAGCCAAGATGGAATACGTGTATTCTCATCACGCCGCGCCCGCTCCGCTGCGAGCTCCTCCTGCCGGATGTACCCTTCATACTGACGCAAGATGGAAATCTGATTCCGAACCGGTTCTGGAAGATTCTCAAGGTTACAATGCTTTTTTTGACGATGCTCCTCTATCAGCCGATAAAACTCATGCGTTTCTTCGCGAATCTCCTTTGCCAAGACTCCTACCCTGTCCGCTGCCGCCATCAGACGGTAGCGTGCATTATCCTGACGGAGGATTAAGCGGCGCTCTGCACGTGAGGTGAACATCCGATAGGGTTCATCCGTCCCTTTCGTGACCAGATCATCTATCATCACGCCAATGTAGGCATCCTGCCGGCTAAAGACAAGTGGGTCTTCGCCCCTTACCTTGAATGCAGCATTGATCCCTGCCATGATTCCTTGTGCCGCCGCCTCTTCATAGCCCGTCGTTCCATTCACCTGACCAGCGAAGTAAAGCCCTTCAATCCGTTTCGATTCGAGCGAATGCTTCAGTTCGCGCGCGTCAATGCCGTCATACTCAATGGCATACGCATATTTCAGAAACTCAGCCTTCTCCAGACCTGGAACGGAATGAACCATCCGTTCCTGAACATCGCGCGGCAAAGAGCATGAGAGACCATTGGGATAGATGATTTTACCGTCAATATCCTCTGGTTCAAGCATCACATGGTGCTGCAAGGCATCCTTGAACCGGACAACCTTGTCCTCAATTGAGGGGCAATAGCGAACACCCGTACCCTTGATTGGACCTCCATAGAGCGCCGAATCAGTTAGATGTGACAGAATGATTTCGTGCGTTTCGGCAGTTGTATGGGTCATCCAACAGGGAATATTCGGAATGTTCCACGTGGAACATGCACTACCTTTTACCCCCATGTTTAGGGTGGATTGGATTTCCATGTTCCACGTGGAACATCGACTTCTAAGACTGAAAAGCGGCGGCGGGATCTCACCATTCTGCTCAACGTAACGGGAAAAATCGCATGTTGAGGCCTTGAGGCGTGGCGGCGTTCCGGTTTTAAGACGAATCAATTCAAATCCAAGATTTGCAAGGGAGGTTGAAAGCCTATTTGCGGCAGGTCTTCCATCGCCGCCTGATTCAACCATTTCATGTCCAATGAAGATGCGGCCACGTAGGGCTGTGCCGCTTGTTACGACAACAGCATCGGCAAAAAACTTCCCACTTTTCTCTGTCCGTACGCCCTCAATGATTCCATAGATCTTTGAAAGACTATCAATGTCTGAATCTTGACGTGGGGAAATTGCTTCTCCATGATCAAGCGAGGAGGAAATAGACTCCCTATAACTTGGATCAGAGAGATGATCGAAACATGGGGAGGGTATATTGGAAGACTCAGCTCTAGGAATGTGGCTTACTTCATCTGATTCATGGACGAGGAGATCCGTGACGGCATCTTCCAAGACTGATAGGTCCGTTTGAGCCTCAACGACCTTTTGCATCCGTTTCGTATAGAGTTCTTTGTCGCACTGCGCACGTGTGGCCTGGACGGCAGGGCCTCGAGAGGTATTCAGCGTCTTTTCCTGAAGAGCTGTCTGATCAGCGTTGAAACCCATCTCACCACCGAGCGCATCGAGTTCATAGACGAGATGACTTTTGGCAAGTCCACCCACCGAAGGATTACAAGGCATCCGAGCAATGGCCGTTCGGTCACCCGTGATGAGAAGGGTAGAGATACCCATGCGTGCAGAAATGAGCGCTGCCTCAACGCCGGCATGGCCACCTCCCACAACAATCACTCCCCATCGAGTGCAATTTGCTTTCGTATGCATCCAACCCCATTTCTAATTTTCATTTGGAAATACAAACTCCCCCTCTAAGATAGAGGGGGTGGCCGTAGGCCGGGGGAGTATGAGATCATACCCCCTCGCCCCTTCGGGGTACTCCCCCTGTCTCAGGGGGAGAATTAGACATGCCATACCCACCATTGCGACATGACATAAAATTATACACTTATTTACAGTTGAACATTTTCCGTTATGCGACAGATAATTTTTATGCACAACGGTTTCGCCCTTTATTTTCAAGGGTTTAATGATTGAAGGGCAAATTATAAACATGCCCTCCAAATAAAATAATGAAAATTGTGAACTATTTGTGAACAAGAAATATTCTCCCTTTGAAATACGCTTTATTCCTCGCGCTTCACAAACAAACAGCTAGCCTTTTTGCTCGATGAACAGACATCTGTCCAGATTTCACAAGATCAAGTGAATCACACACCATTCTCATTAAGAGTGCATCACTTCTAAAATAAAATGTCTTATACAATCGAGCCATGTTTACTCTTAGTTTTTGCCGGGTATTATACCAAAGATAGAAGGAGTAAATCAAATTTTCCGTCATTTCCTTGCACAGCGTCACAGAACGGCACTCTCTGATAAAACGCGAGATTTCGCTCTCTGCGGTGCTTCGGGAGGATACGCTTTCAGGGAACCCTCCCTCCACCCGCAGATCGATCTGCAATAGAAAGAGTGAGCCGGGAGCGGAGGCGGCTTGCCTGTTTTTAGGGACGCCCGGCATGAGCCACGCCAACCGGTACGCTGACAAGGGCGTGGCGAGTGAAGGGAGTCAACCATAATCTTTGATTATTTTTCTCGCGGCGGCCCAACCTAATACCGGCGGGCTCCTTTTGAAGGCCCGCCGGCCGGTTGGGCACCCCGATTATTTCATCTTTTTCCCTAAGTTTTTCTTCTGGTGTTTTTTTGTTTTTGAATAAAGTTCTTCGTGATGCCGTGAACACGGCATCTTGTGGTGTCTTCAGATATGGCCGTACCGTCAGGTGCCCTTGCGGGGGCGTCCGCGCTTGCGGCTTTCGGCCTTTGCGATGTCTTCCGGATCCTGCGCTGGGACGAAGTCAGGATATCGGGCGATGTTGTTGAGCAGGATGGCGATGCGTCTTGCGACGGCCGTGAGCGCGAGTCTCCGGGCCTTACCCTTGGCGACGAGCCGCTGGTAGAACTCGCGCAGGACGTGGTTATAGCGGCTTGCGGAGACGGCGGCCATGTAGAGGGCTTTTTTGAGATCAGGCCTCCCACGCTTCGGCTTGGCCTTGTGCCTGATTGTACAGCTCTCGTTGTCAATAGGCGCGCTCCCGCACATCTTGGCGATGCTCTTTGGATTGAAGTCGCCGATGTCCGGGCAGTATGCGAGCACAGCCCTGACAAGGCACGGGCCTATGCTTTTGACCTTCAGGAATCGGTCGGACAGATGTTTCATCCTCTCGTCGTCGGCTATGGCCCTGTCGCATTCGGCCTCTATCCGCGCAATCTCCCCGTCAAGCTTCGCGATGGAGCTTTCGAGGTGCCTGCGCGAATCCCTGTCGCGGATATGTTCGAGCTGGTTGTACACGATCGCCCTTGCTTTCATGAGGTTCCTGCGTACGCTGACATTCTTTTTCAGCCGTTTTTGCGCCTCGGAGCGGGGCTTGATGAAGTGGAGCTTCTCGTCCTTGAGAGATACCGCGTAGTCGCGGATCATCTCGCAGTCGATCTTGTCCGTCTTCTCGATACGCCCCTGGGATTCGGCGAACCGCCGTGCGCCCCAGGCGTCAAGGCGCACGGCCCTGACACCTCGCGCGAGGCATTCTTCTGCCAGGGGCTCCTCATAAGAGCCTGTCGCCTCGAAGCAGACGATGGCATTGAGCCTTACCGCTCTTTTGATCACCTTAGTCCTGCAGGACTTGATGTTTCTGACTGTTTCCTTCTTTCCGTCAGGGTAGCAGATGTCGAGCTTTTCTTTGCCGACATCGACCCCCACTATCATTTTGGCCGCTGGCATGATATACTTTCCTTGTCTTCGAGCTATCAGGGACTTTGTATCCCGTATGCCCTTTCAACCATACAGGCTGTGGCTCATGACAAAGCGGCGGCGCTCTGACTCCCTTGCGAGGTCCAAGCCTCCTGGGACCCACGGGCTAACCGCCGCAGCCCTGAACGGATGGCCATCCGTTCAGGGCATTCTCTTCGCCTTACCGTTCAGGATCGGCTATCCCAACACCTATTGGGCAGGAACGGTCGGATAGAATATCACATCACGTTAGACAAGGGACCCAACAGGTAATCCGCGCAGCGACCCACCGCATCTGCGGTTCTGTGACGCAGTACCAGTTCACCGGCTGCAGAACGGGACGGCGGCGGTGCCGAAGAGGGCGCAGAGGAAGATGAGCGCCATGATGGACATCTTGCGCTTCACCAGCATCACCATCGCGAAGAGCGCCAGAACCAGCGCCAGCGGACGGAAGATGAACGTTCCGTCGGCCGCAAACCCCCATACGCTCAGCGCGCAGAACCGGTAGAGCGCCACGCTCATAAGCGTCACCGCTATCGGCTTGAGCAACGTCACGAGCAGCTGCACGGCGCGGTTCCGCCGCCAGCGGTCCAGCCCCGTCAACACGGCCGTCAGCAGGAAGTAGGACGGCGTCAGCAGAGCCGCCGAGGCGACGACCGACCCGATCACGCCGTTCATCCGGAATCCGAAAAAGGTCGCCGCGTTCAAGCTGATCGGTCCGGGCGTCATCTGCGTGAGCGCCATCAGGTCGGAGAACTCCTCCGGCGAAAGGTTGATCAGCGGCGCACTCGGGCCGACGAACGTATGGAAGTAGAACGGCACGAGCGGATAGCCGCCGCCGATCGCAAGGAACCCGAATTTGAAGAACGAGCCGAACGAATCCCATGCGAGCAGCAGCGCCACCCCAATCCAGAGGACAAAGAGCGACAGCCCCATTGCGCGTTCGCGTCCGGAAAGCGGCGGGAGCGAGACCCCAACGCCCTGCGACCAGTCGGCGCGCGGCTTCATGAGCGTCCGCCAGATCGTACCCGCGATCACGCCCGTCAACGCGCTCCGAAGCCCCAGGAACGCCCCTTCGATCCAACGGTTGTCGCGCGGGATGAAATCGAAGCCATACGAAACCGCAAGGAAGATGATGAGAGACGGCAGCGCCACGCCGCAGAGCGCCACGAGCGCCCCGATCCGACCGCGCGTCTTCAGCCCCACGTAGATGGCGGAGTTTCCGGCAATCAATCCCGGGATGGACGAGATGATCGGCAAATGCTCCAGCAACTCCCCTTCCTGGAGCCACTTGCGCTTTCGCCCGAACACCTCATCCGCCACCATGATGATCGCATAGCCGCCGCCCACCACGAAGAGCGCGATCTTGAACCACTCCCAGAACAGACGCCCGAACCCAACATCAGATGACAGATGATAACTGGTAGAGGATAGATTTACGCTACCCACTGGGCGCTTCGCACTTCCTGTAAACTTCTGTGCTATGCTCATTTCCGTTATCTCTCTATCATCTATCATCTATCATCTATCAACTACCAAACGATCCTATAGAACGAATTCGTCGAAAACGCCGACGGCACCTCCCAGACATTCGTCAGCACAGGTTCCGGCGCATTCGTGTACACCGGCTGCCAGTCCGCCGACGCCCCCAACACGGGCGTCCGCTCCAGCACGCGCGTCAGCCCCGCGCCCCCGGTCCATTCGAGACGCGACGGGGAGACCGACGTGAACCAAACCTGATTCGATGCGGGATTCTCCGCCACGTACCGCTGATACCACCAGGTCGGAAGCGTCGTCGCCATGTTCGTGGACGCGATATCGTAGAAATAATACAGGATATCCTTGTCACGATCCGCCACCACTGAAAACGCCGTCGCCATGTAACCTTCGGGCGTTGTGACGGGATCGCCATACTCTTCACCATAATCCGCAACTTCAATCCGTCCCAAACGCTGAATGGTCATACGCTTGAAACGGCCGTCGTCATCGATATAGCTCCCCAAATCCGCCTGGGATAGATCCAACGTCTCCGAACCGCCCGGCACGGATTCCGGCACCGTGAACCAAATCGTCTCCCCTTCATCAACCCGCCGCGTATAAGTGGTCCAATAGTAATCGCCCAAGCTCGGAATCAGGGCAATAGACCGGATCGTGATGCTTCCACGCACGTCCTCATGCCACACGTCCTGCGCATCCGACGCACCGAAAGCCCCGCGCACATACAACGCCGCCGCACCGCCGCTCGAACAGTCATAAGGCACCTGCACGCCCTTCACCGTCACCGAATACGTCGCCGCCGGCGCCGAGGCGATTCGGACGGACTCCACCGTATTCGTGTGGTCGCCGCCCGCCACGCCGTTCCCGCACCACACCGCGCCGGTCGTTTCGTTGGAGACCACAAGGTCGAGGTCGTTCACAAGCGCCTGCGCCGCACCGTATTCGCCGGGATAGTCCGTCCAGACCAGCTGCACGGCGAGCACCGCCGCATTGGTCGTGGTAACACGCACCGTAAACGTCTCGCCATCCGCAAACGGAATGCGGTCCACAAGCTTGACCGAGGCATTCGTCGGATACAGCGACTCGCCGAGATCCACCCGCCCCCATCCCTGCAAGCTGTTCGGCGCGGCACCGCCGACGTTCGTCCCGCTGTCATGGGACATGTCGTACGCGCCGCCCGTCAAAACCGCTTTCATAAGTGCCGCGGTCGGCATCCCGCCCGTGCAGCTGCGCCGATCCACGAGCCATTGCCGCACCAGTGCCGCCGAACCGGAGGCCATGGGCGTGGCCATCGAGGTTCCGCTGTCGAACATGTAATGCGAGTTCGTCGGGCAAAGCCCCTTTCCAGTGGTGGTCGTCCGGGTCGAACGCGTTGAGAGGATGAACGAACCCGGCGTGCATAGATCCGGCTTGATGCGCCCATCCTTCATAGGACCGCGCGAGGAGAACGAGGCGATCTGCGACGGGTTGTCGGCATTGGTCTTTCCCTCTGCGCGCAGACTTTCCGTCGCTCCGACAGCGATAACGTTCTTGGCGCCGGCAGGAGACACAACAGAGGCAGTCCTTCCATTGTTGCCGCCGGCAAACACCGCCAGCGTCTCCGGATGACTCCACATCCAATCGTCCTTGTCAACACAATCAGCATCATACTCCGAAGCGACACCGCCACCCCAACTCCCCGAATGGATATAGGAGGGCGCATGAACGGGATCCGGCTGAAAGAGATCGTCATTGTCAGGGAAATCGAGGTAGCCATCTGACGCGACGCATTGCCACACGTTGAGCCGCGCGCCAAAAGCGACACCCTTGAATTCGCCGCCGGAAAACGAACCGTCCCCCGCCAACGAACCGGCCACGTGCGTACCATGCCCACTGCTATCGTAGGATTGACAGCCCTCCACGGTCTCAAGGAACGCGATGCGGTTGGCGAAATCGGCCATCACCGTCGCGGGGTTGCCGGTATCCAGACCCGAATCGGAAATGGTGATGATCTGTCCGCTGCCCGTAAGCCCCTGCACGTCGCGCACGGGCGTGACATTCATCAGCCCGGGCTGCACCGCGACGTTGTTCAGCAGCTTGGGGCGGATATGCCGCTCGGCCCACCGTACATCGCCCCGCGCCGCAAGCGTAGCGATGGCTTGTGCGGGAATGTTTGCCCGAACAAGGCCGCGTCCCTTCACCGAGATCTCGTAAGGTTGCCCACCCGCCGCCGAGATGGACGCGGCGACCGTCTCCGCATCTTCCGCCGCCAACGGCACCATCGTCACCGGAACCGTCCCCGCACCGCCGGCCGCCACCAACTGTTTCAGCGACTCCGACATCTTGTCGCCCACTATCAGCGGCTCCGCCGCAACAAACGAACCGTCAGCCCGGAGACGACGCACCGCCGAGGCGTCCACCTCCGCCACAATCCCGTACGGCGGAATGACGCCCGTCACGCGCGCGCCGCACGCCGCGGCGTGTGCACGGACGGATTTCGTCACAGGCCTATCCGAGACGATTACAAACGGCGCGGTTCCCCGCCGACTGAGGGATGTCGGCATCGGCGGCACCGCGACGGGAGCCCCTGCACCGTTCTTCCGCGCGCACGGCACCGTGATCGTGCGACTCGCGAGACAGACCGTGCGGACGGCGTCTGTCGTTTCGACCACCCCGGTACCGCCGCGGAAAAGCAACGACAGAACGCCCAGCGTTACGCATACGCCTGCAAACGTCCAAGCCGCCGCCTTGATTTTCCGCCTCAAACCCATGCGCAAAATTATATCAAATCAGAAGGAGTCCGCGCCATCGGCTTCGGAACGGGCTAACGCGACTCAAGGGCCTTGATGAGCGCCGGCACAATCTCAAGCGCGTCGCCCACGATGCCGAAATCGGCCACGCCGAAGATCGGCGCGTTTGGATCGGCATTCACGGCGATGATCGTATCGGCGCCGCGGATCCCCTCCAAATGCTGGATCGCCCCGGAGATGCCGAAGCAGAGGTACAGGCGCGGCGCAACGGTCTTGCCCGTCTGGCCGACCTGACGGGACGGCTTCACCCAGCCCGCATCGACAGCCGCACGCGAAGCGGAGACTTCGCCGCCGAGAAGTGCGGCGAGCCGTTCCAGCAGCGCAAAGTTCTCGGCCTTCTTCAGACCGCGCCCGCCAGAGACGAGGATCTCCGCCGCCGCGATGTCCACGCCATCCTCAAACGGCACCTTCTTCACGGTGCGCGTGAGCGGCGCAATCAGGTTCAAGGCCTCTGCCACGACCTGCGCGGAGGAGCCGCTACCCGCCGGAACCTTCTTGAAGACCTTCGGCCGCACCGTCGCCATCTGCGGACGGTGGTTGGGCGTCATGATCGTCGCCATGATGTTGCCGCCGAACGCGGGACGCGTCTGGTGGAGCAGCATCTGCATCGCGCCGGTGTCGCGGTTCTTCGTCTCCTCGATCTTGAGCGCGGTGCAATCCGCCGTGAGCCCCGTACGGACCTTGACGGCGACGCGCGCGAAGAACGCGCGCCCGATCGCCGTCGCGCCCGCGAGGATCACCTCCGGCCGGTGGCGTGCCACAAGCTGCGCGACGGCGTCCACATAGACGTTGGCCTCGTAGGTCGCCAGCGCCGGCGCCTCAACCTTGTAGATGACGTCCGCGCCGTAGTCCGCAAGCTCCGTCTCGACGCGCGCCGGCAGCGCGTTCCCCAGCAGCACGGCGCACACCCGGCAGTCCTCGCCGCGCTGCGCCTTGAGTTCGCGCGCCTTCGTGAGAAGCTCGAACACGACCTCGGCGATGCGCCCGTCCGTCTGCTCGGCAAACACCCAGATGTCACGGTAGTCTGCCAGATTCTCCGTGCCGGCGACTTCGTTCTTCACCTCGGTGATGGCCTTGAACGGACACGCCGGCACACAGGCATAACACGCCTTACAGGCAGACGGATCGACCTCCGCCAGTTTTCCAAGCTTGTTCGCGCCGGGTGCCTCCTTGAGGGAGAGCGCGCCGAAGCCGCAACCCTTCACGCACTTGCCGCAGCCAACGCATTTCTGGGCGTCAATGAGAATGGGCGCATCAGCCATGCTTCACCAGACCTTTCCGCTCCATGAAATCGAGAATCGCCTTCGCCGCCGCCTCTCCCGAGGCGACGACCTTCTCGCCGCCGCCTTTCACGGGCGGCGGAAAGATCGTGACCACCTTCGTGGGCGATCCCTTGAGACCGATCTTCGCGGGATCGGCCTCGACATCCTTTTCGTTCAGCACCGTGATGGTGGCCTTGGCGGCACGGATGGCGCCGGAGAGCGGCGCGAAGCGCGGCGCATCGGCATCCTTCAGCACCGTCATCACCGCCGGGAGATTCCCCTCAACGGTGACAACGCCATCATCCATCACGCACTCGACGGAGAAGCCCCCCTCCTTGACCTCAAGCCGCTTCACGTACGTGACGAGCGGTACATTCAGGAATTCGCTTACGCCCGGCCCCACCTGCGCCGTGTCGCCGTCGATCGCCTGCTTCCCAAACAGCACGAGATCGGGCACGCCACCGCAAGCCTTTCGGATCGCCTGCGCGAGCGTGTAGGAGGTCGCCAGCGTGTCGGCACCGCCAAAGGCGCGGCTGGAGACGAGAAACGCATCGTCCGCGCCGCGCGCCAGCGCCTCCTTCAGCACAGCCGTCGCCTGCGGCGGACCCATCGAGATCACCGTCAGCCGCGCGCCGAGTCGATCCTTGAGCAGGAGACCCTGTTCCAGCGCATACTCGTCGAACGGATTGACGATCGACTCGACACCCTCGCGCATCAGGGTGTTCGTCTCGGGATTGATGCGGACGTTCGTGGTGTCCGGTACCTGCTTGACGCAAACGACGACCTGCATGAATGACTCACTTCTCTACGGTAAAGCGGTACTCGGTGCGCGACTTGAACGTCTCGCCCGGACGCAGCACCGTGGACGGGAACTCCGGATGGTTCGGAGAGTCGGGATAGTGCTGCGTCTCAAGCGCCACGCCGGCATACTGGCACAGCGTCTTGCCCGCCGCCTTGGCCGGCACCTGCTCCGACATGTTCTGCGCCCCGTACATCTGCATGCAGGGTTCGGTCGTCCAGATCTCGAGCTTGCGCCCGGAGGCGGGATCGCGCATGGTGACGGCGTGCTTAAGCTTGCCAGCCTCGCCGCGCAGCACGAAGTTGTGGTCGTACCAGTTGTTCATCGCCGCGAGCGACGCATCGGCCTTCATGAGGTCGGCCTTGGCGCCGATGGGACGCATCTCCGTGAAGTCGAAGCCCGTGCCCTTCACCGGCGCGTTCTTCGTGGGGATAAGACCCGACGTCGTCTGCGTGTATTCATCCGCAAAGATCTGCAGCTCCTGGCCCAGCACGTTTCCGCTCGATTCGCCGGCGAGGTTCCAGTAGGAATGGTGAGTCGGGTTGATGACTGTCGGCTTGTCGGTGGTGGCCTCGTAATCGATCGTCCAGGTGTTGTTCGGGAGCACGCGGTAGGTCACCTTGCAGGTAACGGTTCCGGGGAAGCCCATCTCGCCATCCTGCGACACGTAGGTGAGCTCAAGACCCTGCACCGGCCCCTGACGAAGCGGCTTCACCTTCCAGACCTTCTTGTCCCAGCCCTCCGGGCCGCCATGAAGGTTGCAATGGCGCTGCGTGGCCTCGGTCTTCTTGTCCTCGTTGATGGGGAGCTGGTATTCCTTGCCATCCAGCGTAAACTTGCCGTCCGCGATGCGGTTGCCGTAGCGACCGATCAGCGTGCCGGCGGAGAAACCGTACTTCTCGTACTCCGCCGCCGTGTTCCAACCGAGCGTAACGTCGGCGAGATTTCCGAACTTGTCGGGCGCGTAGCACCGCACAAGGCGTCCGCCATAATCGGAGACATCAAGGATCAGCCCGCCCATCCCCTGCAGACGGAAAACCTTCGTCTCGCGGCCATCCGCAAGCTTGCCAAAGCTCCGCACACGGCCATGCATCATCCCCATCATCGGCGGCCGGCGATCAAAGCCGCGGCGCATCGGACGCGCACGCGCTTCGCGTTTCATCGTCGCCGGCGGCTGCGGCACCGGAGCAGGGGCCGTTTCCTCGGCCAAAGCCGTAAAACCGCCCACGAGAGCCAACGTCAACATCAGTCTTTTCATCCTGTCTCCTTTTGTGTTAAGTTTTAGTGAAAAAGTGAAATGGCATTCTCCATCCTCTATCAGCTGTCAGTTACCTCTATCAGTTATCATCTATCAGTTATCAGTTGTCAGTTATCATCCGTCCTCTATCCCTTGAAGATGATGAACTTGCGAATGAAGAAATTGAAGAAGAACGACACGATCACCTCCACGATGACGGCCAACGTCGTCATCATCCCCGCGTACTTGATGAGGAGGCTCTGCACACCCAACGCAACAACGGTCGCCAGGGCGGCGACACCGAAGAACAGGGCAAACTCCACATACCAGCGGTATCGGCCGGGCTTGAACACGAACAGACGGTTCATGAGCCAGCAGAAGATGTTCGCAACCGTGAAGCCAATCGCCGTTGCGACCGCCGCCCGGAACGCCCGCACTCCGGCTCCAACAGAAACCGCCGGCAACCCGAGAAATCGCACCGCCCAGTCATCGGGTCCAAGACATTTCAGCACCGTCGCCGCCAACACGTAGAAGACGACCATCTGCACACAGGTGGACAACACACCAATCACGCCGTACTTCACGAACTGCGCGAACGCGCCGCTATCATGCGACAGGAAACGGCGCGCGCGCGGCCAGAAGCCAACCGACTCAATTTCCTCCAATTCTCCCATGGCTCCGCATTATACCATAAATCCACCGCCGCCGAAATGCCGTCCACACGGCAGATAGCCATTTTGCGAACTTCAGCAGGTTGTCGAACGGGTCTATGCGGTCGCACCGAGCTCCACTCCCGCCATCTTCGCGGCACGCGTCAGCTCCGAGACGGACGCCGCCGGCAGTTCAATGCCGTTCTCAAGCGCAGTCTTCTCGCGACGCCATTCAAGTTCGCCGGGATAGAGGACTTCCGTCGCGCCTTCGCAGGGCGGACACGCCTTCAGCTCGTCGATCATCGCGTCAATCCGTGCGCGGAAGGCATCGCTCCCTCCAAAGAACTCCGGATTCACCACGATGAACGAATGACCCGTGTCGGCATCGCGGCCGGGCTGCGTGTTCCAGCTATGGACGCCCGCCATCATGCCGGCCATGCCGAGGGCGCCCGTCATCATCTCGACCATGACGGCGAGTCCGTAGCCCTTGTGCTCGGCGAATGGCAGCATCACGGCATCGTGCCAGATTTCGCCAGGATCGGTCGTGGGGCGGCCGTCCTTCGTGAGAATCAGCCCCTCGGGGATCTTCTGCCCCGCCTCGGCGGCGATGACGAGTTTTCCGGCGGCGACCTTCGACATGCAGACGTCGAAGAGGACCGCCCGGTGCTTAACGCCCGGTGCGGCGTAGGCGAACGGGTTGTTGCCGATCGTCGCCGCCCGTCCGCCCGTCGGCGCGACGAGCGGACACGTGTTCGACGCGGAGAAGCCGACGAGACCACGATCCGCCGCCATCATCGCGTAGTAGCCCGCCGCGCCGTAGTGGTCGGAATGGTTCACGGTGGCGATGGAGATTGCCTGCGTCGCGGCTTTCTCGAGCAGCCGGCGCACGATCTTCACCGAAGCCGGAATCCCAAGTCCGCCAGCGGCGCTCGCCATGATTGAGTTCGCGCTTTCATTCAGGACGACCGGCTCTGCGGCCGGCTTGATGCCGCCCGCACGGATGCAGTCGAGATACCGCGCCAGTCGCACGACGCCGTGCGAATGGATGCCGCGCATGTCGGTCGTCACCAACACATCCGCGATCATCGCCGCGTCCGTCGCCGGGATACCGCCCCCACAGCAGATGGCCGCAACCTTGTCCTTTAGATCATCCGCACGCCATTTCATCTTCCGTCAGCCTTCCGTTCCTAGCCACAAAGCGTCTTGCAGGCGGCGATCTGGTCGATGGACGCCAGAAGCTTCTCACCCTCCTCGCCCGGGAGACAGCGCTTCCATGAGGCCGTCATGAAGCCCTTGAGACGTTCCGGCGCGATGTGCTTGCGGCAGAAATCGACCGTCCCCTGCATGTTGGTGTCGCACGACCAGTTGGAGCCGGTCGGGATCTGGTCGTAACCGTATTTCTCCAGTTCAAGGTAGCCACGCACGGCAAGCTTGTGCGAAGCCCATCCCCCCTGCGGCAGATAGTCTTCGGGCTTGCGGTTCGCGACCGCATCGCTGAAGTCCCGTTTGTAGTACCAGTTCGACTGCATCACGCTCTTCGGGCAGCGTTTCGCGAACTCCTCCTGCACCGACCACTGCTTGTCGCTCCAGATCCAGGCGCGGACGCCGCGCTTCTCCACGGCCCGCACCAGGAAGTCGAGATCGTGCCACCACAGATCCCCCTGCCGGATGACGCAGAACGGCTCATGCTGCTGGCCCGCCACAATCTCCTCGTCCATGCCGAGGTGGAACAGCGGCGGCGTGTCGAACAAATCACACACGTCCTGGATCATATCGTCACAGAACGTGTAGTACGCGGGCGTGCTGGTAAGGTAACGCCATTCGCCCTGCCAGGCCGAATGGGTCGTGGAGAAGTTGAGCTTCGGCACCGGCGTGATGCCCATCGCGCGCAAGCGCGCCATCTCGGCGCGGAACTTCTCGGGAGACCAGCTTCCCTTGACGGCGATTTCGGGATGCCGCGGATAGACGACGCCCTCATGCATGTCGATGAGGGCCATGTTCAGCCCACCCTTCGCCATCCGCGCCGTGGCCTCGCGCCAGATGGACTCGTCGAAGAAAAGCTCCTTGAAGCGGATGCGATGGCGAATCTTCGGATTCTTCTGCGGCCAGGGTTCCGGTTCCTACATGTCCCGGATGCTGGGAGCAGGGAAGAACCAGGAGGCCAATGAGGCGGCGGCTACGGGCTTCGCCCTGGCTCTGCTGCTGGGCATC
>CACZCD010000002.1 GCA_902779565.1 uncultured bacterium
AAGGCGGCGCAGCCGGTCTTCAAGAATAACATCGTGGTCGAGCATCATTTTGGCGAGGAGAGTGACAAGAACAACACGGTGAAGATCACGTTCAAGAAGGACGGCGCGGTCTCGTTCTCCGGCAAGATCGGCGGCGTGAGCGTGAGCGGCTCGTCGCAGTTGGTGCGGCTCGCCGGGGACGGCTCGCCCTACCGGATCACATTCTACGCGCCGCCGAAGCCGACGGCCAAGCCGCCTTTCGACGGCTGGTGCGAGACGTTCGACGTAAAGCTGACGACCGACAAGCAGAACATTGTAACAGCGGTCGAGCTTGGCGGAGCCGAGCCGGAGATGGTCCAGCTTTGGGAGGGTGGCCCGTACTGGGCGACAAAGAACATCGGCGCGGAGAAGCCCGAGGACTACGGCCTCTACTTCTGGTGGGGCGACACGACGGGACATCGCCCGTCGGCGTCTGGAGAGTTCGATTTCGACTTCTCAAACACAAATATTGCCATCTACACATACGGAAAGAGCGAGTCACTATTGAAGTCTGAAGGATGGTTGACGGACGACGGCGTCCTTGCGCCGGAACATGACGCGGCGCACGTGCACTGGGGCGGGAAATGGCGTATGCCGACGGATCAGGAACTGCAGGGTCTTGTCGATAAGTGCGATTGGTCGCCGACGACGGTGAACGGCGTGGACGGGTGCCTCGTTCGGGGCCGGGGCGGCTACGCCTCTAACAGCATCTTCCTCCCCTGCGGCGGCAGTGGCGACGGGATTTCGCTCTACGATGCCGGTTGGCTCGGCTACTGCTGGTCGTCCGTTCAGAACTCGGACGGCTACTTCGCGTGGCAGCTCTACTTCTATTCGGACTACCTCGACACGGACGACATCTACAGCTATTACGGGTATTCCATCCGTCCCGTCCAATCCCCCGACGAATAGCGGACGAGGAGGTGTTGTCCGATGATTCTTTATCTTTGCTGGTTCGGACGGCTCCTGCTGGTTGTCGGCTTGGTCAACATGGTGCCCTGTCCGTAAATGGAGGTGAATTAGATGGCGTCGATAAGCCGTTTGTGGTATAATCACCGAGTTTTTCAAAAAGAGAAGGAGTCAAGATGAGAACCCTAAAATTGATGGCGAGTTTCACCGCTGTTGCAGTGATGACGGTTGCGGAATTGCCGTGATTTGTCATTCGAGGTTCTATTTCGCATATCATTGACAGATGAGAACGTGGAAGATAGTATTAGTGGTTGTCTCGGTTGCAGTTGCGGCAGCCGTGACATTCTTTGCGCTTCGGGACGGCGAAAGCGCCGAACCGCAGAATAAGCCAAACGTCTCTGAAAGACCCCGCGACAGGAGGGGAGAGCGTGTGCGGCGTGGCCCACAGGCTGTTCGAGAGAGAGGGAAAGGGCACAAGCTGAAGGTGGGCGAAGGCGGGGCGGTCAAGGTCGCCAAGAAAAAGCCGACCTTTGCCTTAGATGATGACGACGAGGCAAATTTGACAGCAGCGCAGCGTAGCCTCATCGAGGCTATTCGTGCGGCGCTGGATGACAATAATAGAAAAGAGGTGCTAAAACTCGTTCAGAGGCTGCAGAAATCTCCGGAATGGCCAGATGGGATTCCAAAGTCAATCAAGCTGGCTGCCATTGAGGCCTTAGGATGGTTTGGTTCGTCCTGTTTGCCGGAGTTGGCCGGTTTTCTGGCGGATGCCGATGGAGAGGTGGTTGAGGCAGCCGTAGACCGGTATGAAGAGATGCTCGGGGATTTTGATCTGAGCGATCGTGAGAGAGCCAACATTCTCGTGGAGGCATCCAAAGTAATAAATGATGCCGATGCGATGGATTCCATGTTGTTTGAGCTTAACAACATGCGCCATTCCGTGGCTGTTGAAACAATTAAGCGGTTGATGGCCGAGGGCAATTCCGCCACCAAGTCAGTTCTGCCAGAGTGCGTAGAGTTCTATACGGGCGAAGAGAACCTGAATACCCCGGAGAAGCTAGACGAGTGGTACAAGCAGAATCCCGATGACGAGGACGATGAGGAGTTCTATGGCGGTGCGAAGGCTGAAGACAAGAATAGTCAATAGGCGGAATCAGACGATGGGAGCGGCATGAAAAGGAACAATGCATTTTATGTCATAGCCGCTTTGATAGTGGTTGTGGTTGGTGTTGCCTTGCTTGTGCAGCATGGAGGATGGAAGGATCCGGAGTCCACCCGGCAAGAGGAAGGTGCGAAGAAGGTTCCAACGGCACGTGTGCGGAAGGTTCCCGCCTCGCATGGGGGCGCCAAGCGGGCGGCCGAAGATTCGGACAAAAGACCCGTGACCGGAGATGCCGTAAAGGGGCAAGAAGAGGAGTCCGATGAGAACGAGAGCCCGGAAGCGTTGAGCGAAGAGGAGCGGCGCGAGCGGGAGGAGGAAAAATCCGTTGAGGCATTTGACGGATTGACGGACAAGTGGATGGAACCGGCGAAGGACGGCGTGACGATGAAGGACATTGACGAGTTTGTCGCGCAGTTCCGGAAGGTGCCGAAGGCCCGAAAGGATGAATGCCTTCACCGGGCGCTCAATCTGGTGCCGGATGAGAACGTCATGCTGCTGGCCGGAATCCTGATGGACAAGTCACAGGATAAGGATCTCATTGAAACCGTCTATAACGATGTCTTGAACAGGGACGAGGACGTGAAAAAGCCAATCCTTCAGCAGATTTTCAAGGATCGGGAGCATCCTTGTTGGGCGGATACGGCCTGGATCCTGGATGTCACCGGGGAGCTTCCGGGCAAGAAATAGGGTTCTATGGTATAATCCATGGCATAAGGTGGGAGTGCATGGCGACGAAATCCAAGATGGCGATTGAGGTTCTGCTCGCAGGAGCGGACATCGAGGGCATTGTGCTGCAGCCGCATCTTCTGAAGACCACGCGGCTCGTCACGGTCGATCTCCTGTGGCCGCGGTGCTCCATCGCCAAGAAGACCAGTGCCCGCGAGGTGAAGTTCCGCAAGGCGAAAGCGTCGTTCAAGGGCGAGGCATGGAGCCGCCGGATCCTCTTCCGCGAAGAGGTGGAGGGGCATGCCGGCTTCGCCGTCGCCGTTTCGGAGATTCTTGATGACGAATGGTTCGAGAAGTTTCTGCGGTTGACCGCAAAGTACGCCCTGAAGACGGCGGCGGACTTTGTGCAGAAGTACACGGTGGGCATCGACGACATCGCTTCAGCACCCATTGATGCCCTGGCGCAGCTTGAAGGTACGTATCCGGGACCGAGAACTGCGGCGCAAGGAGTGTTGGATCTGACCGAAGAGATGTTGCCGGAGCCGGGCGGGAGCACGGTGGTCGAAGTGCCGCTACACCGGCCGCGGTTCACAAAAACAGTGGGGCACCTAAAACTTGAAATCAGGGCGTGAGATAGGCGAGTACCGGATTGTCCGCCTTTTGGGGAAGGGCGGCATGTCGGAGGTGTACGAGGCGGAGCATTTGCGCCTCGGGTCGCGTCATGCCATCAAGTTCTTCACCTACGAGAAAAATGTGGATGGCGTGAAAGAGCGGTTTCTCGCCGAGGGGAAATTGCTGGCGAAATTGGCGCATCCGCGTGTGGTGCGCGTGACGGATGCCGGAACGGATCCGGAGACGCAGCAGCCCTATTTCGTGATGGATCTTGTGGCCGATCCGGAAGGTCAGGTGCGTTCGCTTGCGGAGGTGCCTGTTGGGGGCGTGGATGAGGCCCAGATCGGGATGTGGTACGACGATCTTCGTGAAGGGCTTGCCTACATCCATGCCAAGGGTGTCGTTCATCGTGACCTGAAGCTTGAGAATGTCCTGATTGGCTCGGATGGCCATGTGGTGCTGACGGACTTCGGAATATCGAAGATCGGCGTCGCCAAGAATGGCGATACGGTGGTTGACCCTGTGCAGACGATTGTCCGTCTGCGCGACGGGAAGAACCCGTTGATGGGTTCGCTCGGCTACATGGCCCCGGAACTGGAGATGGGGGTGGCCGCTTCGCCGCAGAGCGACTATTATGCATTGGGCGTGATTGTCTATCGTCTTCTGACCGGCACCTGGTGCGATGCGCGCACGGACATCACGGGTGGACTTGAGACGTATGATCCTGTCTGGCGGCAGATTGTTCCCAAGCTGCTGCACGCCAACCCGCGCGGCCGTGAATGCCTTTCATGGCGGGAGCAGAAAGATGCCGCCGCTGAGAAGCGGTTTTTTGATATGGAGAATGCGCTCGAACACTCGCGCGGGAAGACGCGGCGCGAAAAACGTCGTGCGCGGGTATCGTTCGTTGTGATTTTCCTTTGCGCGGTGCTGGTCTCGGGCCTTGGCGTCTATCTCTATCGTATGACAGCGCGTTTGCAGCCGCCGACGTTTGATGAGGTTGTGTATGTGCCGAAGGATGCGCCGGAAGAGGAGACGGAAGAGAAAGCTTCGCGCGAGCAGCTTCAGGCGGCATTGCCAGATGCGTGGGTTCTTGCTCACGGGATAATCGAAGACCTCCACAAGGGCGGCATTACCCGCGCAAAAGCCGTGGCAGAGCTGAATCGCCTTGCGAAGTTGGCTGAAGAGGATAATCTGAATCTGTTTGACGATCTGCCGTCCTACTCGGCAAGCGGCGAGAGCGCCGCACTGGGGGAACTGCTCCGGGCAGCGGCGAAAAGGCTGTCGGAAGGAGCGGATCCGAAATGAGTGCGTTTCCGGTGACATCCGTCACCCTGATCCAGAAGATCAAGACGCTCGCGCCGGGAGAGGACGGTGCGGCGTGGGTGCGTTTCTGGGATTCCTACTCAGCCGCCATCCGTGCCTTCGCCGCACGGAAGGGTGGCGAGGAGAACGCCGACGATATCGTGATGACCGTCTTGGGCAAGCTGGTGGAGGTCCTTCGTTCGGGACAGTATGCCCCTGAGAAAGGCGCTTTCCATTCCTATCTGGCGACGATGATCCTGAATGAGGTTCATATGCTGCACCGCAAGGAATCGGTACGGCAGGTGGATCGGCGCGTGTCGTTGGATGCGCCGATCAACAAGGATGAGGCTGGTGAGAACGGCGATCAGACCCTTGCGGACACGCTCTCGCAGGAGTCCGTCTCCCCCGATGCGCTGGATGAGGATTGGCGACAGGCGGTTTTGGCGAGCGCCGTGGATCATGTCCTCAACAAGACGGCGCTTTCGCAGCGCGACCGCAACGTCTATCGCGAATACGCCCAGGAGGGGCGCCCCATTGAGGAGGTCGCCGCCAAGTACGGCATTTCCCGGAATTTCGTCAGCCAGATCAAGACGCGCATCGATCGCCGCATCGTCATGGTGGGGAAGGAGCTGATCACGGGCTTGGAGCGCGTGTGAAGGACGGTTGAAAAGTTGAAAGGTTAAAAAGTTGAAAGGTAAAAGACAAGGAGAAGAAACATGAAAACAGTCATCGTCAATGCACATGTCATCAGCCCCGGGGTGGAGATCCCCTGCGCCGCCATCGAGATTGCGGACGGCAAGATCGTCAAGGTCGCCACGGCCGCGAAGCCCGGGAAGAACGATTGGGTCTTCGACGCGAAGGGCGCCTACGTGGTGCCGGGCTTCATCGATGTGCATCTGCACGGCGCCTGCGGATATGACGTGTGCGACGCCACGCCCGAGGCGATCGAGAAGATCGCGGAGGCGAAGCTGGCCGAGGGGTGCACCTCGTTTCTGCCGACCACGCTCACGGTGGGGCACGCGAACCTTGTCGCCGCCGCGAAGGCGGTGGCCGCCTACCGGAAGGATCCCAAGTTCTCCAAGGTGATCGGCATCCATCTGGAAGGCCCGTTCATCAACGTAAAGTGCTGCGGGGCGCAGAACCCGAAGTTCGTCCGCAAGCCGGACATGAAGGAGGTTCTGGCGATCGACAAGATCTCCCCGGTGAAGCAGATCTCCTTCGCGCCGGAGCAGCCCGGCGGCGCCGCGTTCGCGGCGGCGTGCCTCAAGCGTGGCATCGTGCCGAGCTGTGGTCACACGGGCGCGACGATGGCGGAGTTCATGCCGGCCTACAAGAAGGGGCTCCGCCACATGACGCACTTCTGCAACCAGATGACGAAGCTCCATCATCGCGAGATCGGCATGGTGGGGGCCGGCTTCCTTCTGGAAGACCTCAACACGGAGGTCATCTGCGACCGCATCCACCTCTGCGATGACATGCTCAAGCTCATCTTCACGCGCCGCAACCTGGCGCATGTCCAGATGATCACCGATTCGCTCCGCTGCTCGCATTGCAAGGATGGCTATGCGTTTGAGATGGGCGGGCTCAAGGTTCAGCTCAAGGGTGGCGAAGCGCGCCTGGTTGAGGGCGGAAACCTGGCCGGTTCCACGCTGTGGATGAACCAGGGGCTCAAGAACCTTCGCGATGTGACGGGGCTCCCGCTCAAGGATCTCGTGCGCGTCACCTCCTGGAACCAGGCAATCGAACAGGGGCTTGGCAATACGCTCGGCAAGGTCGAGAAGGGCTTCACCGCCGACCTCGCGGTGTTGGACGCGAAGTCCTTCAAGGTCAAGGCCGTGTTCCTTGACGGAAAACGCCGCGTTTGATATCATATGCGCTTCTTTTTTGGAAGTGGAGTAAATTGAATGAACGGCGAACTCTTGAAGAAAGCCCATGAACGCGTCCCTTCGGTGCCGGTTCTCGTGAACCTCATCTCGAAGCGCGTAAAGCAGCTCATCAACGGCGAAAAGCCGCTGGTGCGTCCGCTTTCGTCGGAAGAGGACAAGGTGGATACGGCGCTCCGCGAAGTGGCGGAAGGGAAGCTTATCTCGGAAATTGACTTCGACGCGATTGCGCGCGCCGAAGAGGCCAAGACCAAGTGGGCGAAGCATGCCGCGATGCGGTCCATCTTCGCCGACGACGAATAAGGCGTGGCCGAGAAGAAGCACACCCCGCCGGGCGATCTGGCCGTCAACCGAAAAGCCTGGCACGACTATACCGTACTCGACCGTGTCGAGTGCGGTATTCAGTTGACAGGCACCGAGGTGAAGGTGGTGCGCCATGGCGAGGCGTCGCTCGCCGGCGCGTATGGGGCGGTTCTGGGCGGTGAGCTGTTCATCTGCGGCATGAACATCCCCGTCTATGAGTTCGGCAACCGTTTCAACCATGATCCGCGCCGCAACCGCAAGCTTCTGGTCCATGCGAAGGAGATTGAGGCGTTCCGCCTGAAGACGGAGGCGAAAGGGCTCACGCTCATCCCGCTGAAGCTCTACCTCAAGCGTGGCCACATCAAGCTTGAGCTGGGCGTCTGCCGCGGCAAGACGCTCTACGACAAGCGAGACGCGCTCAAGAAGAAGGCGATGCGCCGCGACATGGAGCGGTGAACGAGGGAGGCGTCCGCAATGAGGTTTCTGCAACGGATTTCGGCCTGGCTGTCTAAGTGGACGCCGCTCTTCATTACGCTTGTGGCGGTGGGGACGTATTTCGTCCCGGCGGCGTTCGGCTGGGTGCGCGGCTACACGCAGACCGCCGTTCTGGGCGTGATCATGTTGACGATGGGCATGACGCTCAAAGGCGAGGATTTCCGCATCTTGGCGTCGCGCCCCCTCGACCTCCTCATCGGTTCTCTCGCGCAGTACTCGGTGATGCCGCTTGTCGCCTGGGTGCTTGTACACACGATGGGGCTTCCCAAGCCTGTTGGGGTGGGGCTGATTCTTGTGGGCTGCTGCCCGGGCGGCGTCTCGTCCAACATCATGAGCTTTCTCTGCAAGGGCGACGTCGCCTTCTCCGTCGGCATGACGACGATCTCCACGCTGGCGGCGCCGTTCGTGACGCCGCTTCTGATGCTTTGGCTGGCGGGTGAGAGCGTGGATGTGGATGCGGTCGGGATGTTCACTTCCATTCTCTTCGTGACGATCCTGCCGATCGCGGTGGGTTTCACGCTCAACGCCGTGTGTGGCCAGCGCAAGGGCTATGGCGAGGCGATGAAGGTGATGCCGGGCGTGGCGGTGTTGGGGTTGGCCTGTATCGTGGGTGGTGTCGTTTCGGCGCACGGACCGAAACTGCTCCATTCCGGCGTGTTGATCTTCGTGGGCGTGTTCCTGCACAACACCCTCGGCTACATTCTCGGATACGTGACCGGCGTCGCCGCGCGCTTCACAAAGCCGAAACGCCGCACGATCTCCATTGAGGTCGGCATGCAGAACGCCGGACTCGCGACCGTTCTGGCCGGACGGCACTTCCCGGCCCTGCCGGAGGCGGCCGTCGCCTCGGCCGTCTCGTGCGTATGGCATTCGATCTCGGGCGCCCTGCTCGCGGGCGTGTTCAATGCGGTCGATGCCCTTGTTGCGCGCCTGCGCCGTGGCTTGTGATATAATTCACGGCATGGACACCGAAAAGTTTATCGAGAGGGCGCAGGCGGTCGCCGCGCGCGTGAGCCGCGCCGCCGATGAGGAGGCCGTCGCCCATCTGATCGCGGAAGACCAGACGCGTTTTGGCGCAGAGAACGTGGGCGTGGTCCGTGCCGCGTGCGGCATCGCGGAGACCGGCACGTGCGTCGTGATTACGGATGACGAGGAGACGCGGCTCAAGACGATGCTTCCGGAGGTGAGCGTAATTGTGCTGCGCGCTGACGACATCGTGCCGAACCTTGCCGACACCGCCGCATTCCTGCGCGAACGGCAGTCCGGCGACCGCATCTCGTACACCTCGTTCATCACGGGTCCGAGCCGCACGGCCGACATTGAGCGCGTGAGCGCCATCGGCGTGCATGGACCGCTTGATCTGCACATCATTCTTCTGGAGGGCTGAAGCATGTCGCACACGCCACCCGCTTCAAACCGTGAATACCACCGGCAGATCGCCGATTCCCTCGCGGATTCGTTCCTCCGCCGGACGCTCGACAAGTTCGCGGTGGAATACCGCGCCAGTCGCGACAAGGTCTTTTCCGAGGTCGCGGAGCGTGAACTGATCGGGCGGATCGCCGAGGTGAAGGATTCCGCCGCGAAGCATATTGAAGATCTCTACGCAAGGTTCAAGCAGGAGGCGGAACGGCGTGGCGCCGTCGTCCACCGCGCCGCCGATGCCGCCGAGGCCTGTGCAATCATCGCGCAGATCGCGGCGGAGAACGGGGTGAAGCGCGTGGTGAAGTCCAAGTCCATGACGGCGGAAGAGGTCGGACTGAACGCGCATCTCAAAAAGAACGGCATCGACATCTGCGAGACGGATCTCGGCGAATGGATCGTGCAGCTGCGCGGCGAAGGCCCCTCGCACATGGTGCTGCCGGCCATCCACCTTTCGCGCGACCAGGTTGCGGACGAGTTCGAGAAGGCGACGGGCGAGAAGCAGGATCATGAGGACGTGCAGCGGCTCGTGAAGGTCGCACGGCGGGAGCTGAAGCCGAAGTTCCATGAAGCCGACATGGGTCTCTCCGGCGCGAACTTCTGCATCGCGGAGACGGGCACGCTCGCGATCGTCACGAACGAGGGTAACGGGCGGCTCGTCAACACGCTGCCGCGCGTCCATGTGGCGCTCGCGGGGCTTGACAAGCTGGTGCCGACGATCGATGACGCCTTGACGGCGCTTCAGGTGCTGCCGCGCAACGCCACGTCCCAGCGGATCACGGCGTACACCACGTTCATCGGCGGGGCGGGACCTTGCGCGAAAAGTCCAACGGGGCGCAAGATCCTCCATATCGTGCTGCTCGACAACGGGCGGACGAAGCTCGCCGCCGATCCGCTTTTCTCGCAGGTGTTCCGCTGCGTGCGTTGCGGGGCCTGCGCCAACGTCTGCCCCGTGTTCCGGATGGTCGGCGGCCATCGGATGGGGCACATCTACGTGGGGGCCATCGGTCTCGTGCTGACCTATCTGTTCCACGACCGGAAGATCGCCAAGACGCTCTGCCAGAACTGCATTGGCTGCGGTTCTTGCAAAGCCGTCTGCTCCGGCGGCATTGATCTGCCCGCGCTCATCGGGGAGATACGCGCACGCTTTTCGCGCGAGGATGGCGCGCCGCTTCCCGCGCGGCTTGCGTCCGTCGCGATGAAGAACCGGACTGTCTTTCATACGCTGCTGAAGTTCATGCGCTTCTCGCAACGCCCGGTCGCGGGGACGGATGGTTTCGTGCGCCATCTGCCGATGGCGCTCTTCGGCAAGCACGGCTTCAAGTCGCTGCCGGCGCTCGCGCCGAAATCGTTCCGCGAGCAGTGGCCGACGCTGGAACGCCGTCCGGCGCAACCGAAGATGAAGATCGCCCTTTTCGCCGGCTGTGCACAGGACTTCGTCTATCCGCAGCATCTCAAGGCGGCGATGAAGGTGTTCGCGGCGGCCGGCGTGGAGGTCGTGTTCCCGATGACGCAGACCTGCTGCGGTCTGCCGCTCTCGATGCTGGGCGAGACGGCGACGGCGAAGGAGGTGGCCCGTCAGAACATCGCGGCGTTCGCGGGCGACTGCGAATGTATCGTCACGCTCTGCGCCAGCTGCGCCTCGCATCTGAAGCATGGCTATGTGCGCTTGCTGGGCGCCGAGGCGGAGGCGTTCGCCGCGAAGGTGATCGATTTCAGTTCGTTTGTTCACGACAAGCTTGGAAGGGATGTCCTTCGGCTTCAGCCGCGCCCGGAGAAGGTCGCCTACCATGCGAGTTGCCACCTTTGCCGCGAACTGGGGGTGAAGGAGGCTCCGCGCGAACTGATCCGACGAGCGGCGGAGTATGTCCCTTCGAAGGAGGAGGAGAGCTGCTGCGGTTTCGGCGGGACGTTCTCCGCCAAGTTCCCGGAAATCTCGGCGGAGCTGATGCGCAAGAAGCTGGAGAACGTGACCGCGTCCGGCGCGACGCGTCTTGTGTTGGACTGTCCGGGCTGCGCCATGCAGCTTGCGGGCGGTGCGGACCGTCAGAAGCTGAACCTTCGCGTCACGCACATCGCCGAACTTCTCGCCGATGCGCTTGCAATCGGTTTGGAATAAAGATATAATTCGCGTCTGTTTTCACCACTCACAAGGAGATGTCAATGAAGAAGATCTTGATCGCGGCGGTCATCGCGTTTGCCGCCGTTTCGCTCCGCGCCGATGCGGATGGCTATTTCATGCTGTCCGTATTCTCGCCGGGTCAGCTGCCCCCCGCGTCCTCTACCATCTATGGAGCCCGCCTCTCGCTCATCTATGGCGATTGCCATGAGCTTTACGGCGTGGACTTTGGTGCCACGGGTTCTGTCCGTGAGCGCATGAACGGTGCGCAGCTCAATCTGTTCTGGAACGGCGTCGGCACCGACATGGCGGGTTTCCAGTGTGGCGTAGCGAACACGGTTGAGGGCTATTTCGCCGGATTGCAGTTGGGTCTTGTGAATGTGGCCGATGAACTTTATGGCTGCCAGATCGGTCTTGTGAACGTGGCAACCCACCTCTATGGCTGCCAGATCGGTCTGCTGAACTTCGCCACGGATCGCGAGTGGACGTTCTGGCCGTTCATCAACATCGGCTGGTAACATGGAAGAGTCGGATACAAGCCGCCACTTTCTGCGCCAGTGGATTGAGGCGGATGTCGCGGCGGGCCGCACGGGCGGGAAGGTCGTCACGCGCTTCCCGCCGGAGCCCAACGGCTACATCCACATCGGGCACGCCAAGGCGATCTGCGTCGATTTCGGGATGGCGGAGCTGTTCGGCGGCGAATGCCATCTGCGGCTCGACGACACGAATCCGGCCAAGGAGTCGGACGAGTACGCCGAGAACATCAAGAACGACATCCGTTGGCTCGGTTTCCGCTGGTCGGGCGAGGGAGATTCCGGCGAGCCGGGGTTTTACAACGCGAGCAACATGTTCGACCGGATGTACGCCATCGCCGAGGAGCTGATCCGGCGCGGGCAGGCCTACTGCTGCAATCTCGGTCAGGAAGAGTGGAAGGACTATCGCGGCGTGCCGGAGAAGCCCGGCCGTCCGTCGCCGTCGCGCGACACCTCGCCCGAGCGCAACCTCCAGATCTTCCATGAGATGCGCGACGGAAAGTATGCCGACGGCGAATGGTGCCTGCGCGCGAAGATTGACATGGCGTCGCCCAACATCCATTTCCGCGACCCTGTGCTGTACCGCATCCGCCATGTTTCGCACTATCATCTTGGCGACAAGTGGTGCGTGTATCCGATGTATGATTTCGCGCATCCGATCGAAGATGCGCTTGAGGGCGTGACGCATTCGATGTGTACGCTTGAGTTCGAGGTGCACCGTCCGCTCTACGACTGGGTGGTGGACCGCCTGGACGAACAGGGTCTACTCGTCGTGCGCAACGGCGTGAAGATCCGTCCGCAACAGCGCGAGTTCGCGCGGCTCAACATTACCTGGACGGTGATGTCGAAGCGCCTTCTGTTGAAGCTTGTCGAGGAAGGCCACGTTGCCGGCTGGGACGATCCCCGCATGCCGACGGTGTGTGGGATGCGTCGGCGCGGTTTCACGCCGGGCGCGATCCGCGAGTTCTGCGACCGCGTGGGCGTCTCGAAGATGGAGAGCGAGAGCGATCCCGCGCTTCTGGAGTGGTGTGTGCGCGAGGAGCTGAACCGCACGGCGCCGCGCCGCATGGCGGTGCTGGATCCCGTCAAGCTTGTCATTGATAATTGGGGAACGGGGAATGGGGAACGGGGAACGGAGAACGGGGAACGGGGAACGCGGGAGGTGGAGCTTCCGAACAATCCGCTTGACGAATCGGCTGGGACGCGGCGGATTCCGTTCTCGCGCGAGATCTGGATTGACCGTGCGGACTTCATGGAGGTGCCGGAGAAGAAGTTCTTCCGTCTCGTGCCGGGCGGCGAAGTGCGCCTCCGCGGCGCGTGCATCGTGAAGTGCGTGTCGGTCGAGAAGGATGCCGAAGGGAAGATCGCGGCCCTCCACTGCACATGGGATGAGGGCTCCTGGGGCGGCAACGCGCCGGACGGACGGAAAGTGAAGGGCACGATCCACTGGGTCGATTGCGCGACGGGCGTTCCGGCCGAGGTGCGTCTGTACGACCGGCTCTTCACGGATCCTGATCCGCTGAAGGACGGGAGCGACAACTACCTGAAGTATCTCAACCCCGATTCGCTCCGGAAGGTGACCGCGTACGTCGAGCCGCTTTTAGGCGAGGCGAAGCCCGGCGAGGCGTTCCAGTTCGAGCGCACGGGCTACTTCTGCGCCGATGCCGGCGATTCGCAACCGGGCAAGCCCGTGTTCAACCGCACGGTGACACTGAAAGATGGCTATAAGCCGAGCTAACGTTCCGTTCGCACGTCTGGATTTCGCGCGCAAGGCGCGGACCGGATTTGGCGAAACGGTGTTTGGCCCGGGCAAGACGCCCGAGCAGCTTGCTTCGATCTTTGCGGCTTTCGCTGAGAAGCGCCTGCCTGTCCTCGCGACACGCGTCACGCCCGAGCAGGCAGAGGCCGTCTTGGCGGCGGGCCTCAAGGCAAAATACCATCCGGTGGGACGTCTGCTGATCGCCGTGGGCGAAAAACCGCGCGCAGGGAATAAGCGGTTCCATCCAGTGCTGAAGGGAACAGTGGCGGTGCTGACGGGTGGCACGGCGGATATTCCCGTGGCGGAGGAATGTGCCGGCACGATTGAGTTCTTCGGTGGTCGTGCGGCGCGTTACTTCGATGTGGGCGTGGCGGGTCTCCATCGTCTTCTGAATGTGATCGACAAGGTACGCAAGGCGGATGTGGTTGTGGCGGTTGCCGGCATGGAAGGGGCGCTTCCGAGCGTCGTGTCGGGACTCGTCTCGGCGCCGGTGGTCGCGGTGCCCACCTCCGTCGGCTATGGCGCCGGCGCGGGCGGCGTGGCCGCTGCGCTCGCCATGCTCAACTCCTGCGCGGAGGGCGTGAGCGTGGTGAACATCGACAACGGTTTTGGCGCGGCGGTTGTCGCCTGCCGCATGCTCCGCCGCCTAAAGGCGTAGGTGCGGTGGCGGGATTAAGATGAGCAAGGCACAAGAAATTAGATCGTGGTTGTTGGATGAGATCAAGAAGGGGGCTTTTGAAAAGGATAGCCCTCTCCCTGGCGATCTTGAGTTGATGGACCGGTTTGGCGTATCGCGGGGAACCGTCAGGTTGGCTCTTTTCGAGCTTCAGCGTCAGGGACTCATCAAGCGCCGGCGCGGACTGGGGACGTTCCTTTCGCGGCAGGGCGTCCGGAAGTCTGGTGTGATAGGCTTGCTTTTCCCGGAGCTTGATACCTGCGAGTATTTCAAGGACATTGAACGTGAACTTGCATCCTACGGCAAGAGCCTGGGGTATGAGATCGATGTGCGGAAATGCGTCGTTGACAAGTCGCGTGATGTCGCCGCCAAAATGCGCAAGGAGGCGCGTGCGTTGGTGGACAGAAACGTCGAGGGCGTCATCTTCCGCCCCCTGATCAACGAGAAGTACATGGAGGTCAACCAGGAGGTCGCCAAGCTTTTCCAGGAGGTCGAGAAGCCTGTTGTGCTCTTCGATTCGGATATTGACAAGAAGCCGCGCCGAAGCGCCTACGATATCGTGACGGTCAACAACGTCGATGCTGGACGGTCGGTCGCGGACTATCTGATAGCAAGCGGGCGGAAGAGGATCGCCTTCAACATGGTCGATTGCGTGGAGGGGAAGAACGAGAATCTTGACAACCGCTTCTTCGGCGTGGCGGGGGAATGCGTCGTGCGGGGACTGTACGACGGCGTACGCCCTGTCACGATCGCCCCGTCGGATACTGAAGCGCTGAAGAAGCTGTTGCGTTCCCGTTGGCGTCCCGACGCGTTCGTATGCGTGAACGACGAGATTGCCGTCGGCCTTGTCCAGACGCTGAAAGGCCTTAGTGTGGGTGTTCCGAAGGATGTTGCCGTTGTCGGGTTTGACGACGTCAGCTGCGCACGGCTCTCCGTTCCACCGTTGACGACCGTGCGGCAGCCGAGCCGTCAGATCGCGCAGACGCTCCTGAAGACGCTTTTGTTCCGCATGCGCAGCCCAGATGCGCCGCCCCAGGAGATCTATCTTGCGGCCCCGCTTGTCTGCCGCGGCACGGCCTGAAAAAGAATTTCTTTGAAGGCACCGATCTAATGTCCTCGAATTATGATATAATTCACACCCGAAACAAGCAGTTCCGAACTGTACGGTTCCGAACTGTCTGTTTCAGAAAGGATTGCTATGAAGTTTTTTGATCGGAAGAAGGAGATTGCAAAACTCCGGGCGATACGTGCCCGTTCCCGTTCCACCGCCTGCTTCACGGTCATCACGGGACGGCGGCGGATCGGCAAGACCGAACTGGTGAAGCAGGCGTTCGGCGACAGCCCCTACTTGTACCTCTATGTCGTTCGCTCTGCGGAGGCGGATCTCTGCGACGGATTTCGGCAGCGTGTTGAAGATTTCACCGGCAAAAGCATCCCTGGCAGGATTACCCGGTTCAGTTCCTTGTTTCGCTACCTTCTTGAACTTGCCACAGAGCGTCCGCTGACTGTTGTCATTGACGAGTTTCAGGATTTCCTGAGGGTCAATCCCGCCATTTTCAGCGAGATGCAAAGGGACTGGGATGAACTTGCGAGTGCGGCGAAGATCAATTTGGTTGTCATGGGCAGCGTCAATACCCTCATGAACAGGATATTCAAAGAGAAGAAGCAGCCATTGTACGGACACGAAACCGATCAGCTGACCGTGCGCCCGTTTGACATCTCTGTTCTCAAGGAGATTCTGGCGTTTCACCATCCAAAATACGGGCCTGACGACCTGCTTGCGCTGTGGATGGTTACGGGCGGTGTGGCGAAGTACGTTGCCCTTCTTATGGATCGGCGCGCCTGTACGCGCGAAAAGATAATCGAAACCGTGGTTGAGGAGGATTCGTTTTTTCTCAACGAGGGCTGGGCGGTGCTGGTGGAGGAGTTCGGAAAGGAATACGGCTCGTACTTCTCCGTTTTGTCCGCAATTGCACGCGGACGGACGTCCCGTGCGGCGATCATGAACGAAATTGGCGGGGAGGTTGGTGGATACCTGACGCGGCTGGAGGAGCAATACGAACTCATATCCAAGAAGCAGCCGATATTGGAGCCGACGTCCAACAAGAACTGCCGGTATTGGATCAATGACAACTTCTTCCGGTTCTGGTTCCGCTTCGTCTTCAAGTACCAATATCTCGTGCAGGTGCGGATGTTCGACGAGCTGCGGGGAATCGTCAATCGAGACTACGATGTCTTTTCCGGGTTGGCCCTTGAAGGGTATTTCCGCGCAAGGTTGATGGAAAACGGTGCCTATTCCCGGATGGGTGGCTGGTGGGATCGAAAGGGCGAAAGCGAGATCGATCTCGTGGGCGAGAACGAGTTCAAGAGGACTATCGACTTTTATGAGGTGAAGCGCGATGCCTCCAAGATAGACCTGAAGGCGTTGGAACGCAAGGCGCAATCCTTCTTCTCCAAAAACCCTGAACGGCTGGCGTATCGTCCGGCGTTCAAAGCGCTTTCTCTCAAGGATATGTAAGACAGGATCTGTCGCTCATAGCGGGAAGATATGCAAATTCGCGCAAATGTATAGACATTTGTTGCGCCCGTCATTCCTATCTTGTACCATACGCGTTGTTCGGTCGGCTTGTAGGCTGTGCTGCCTGACGTTTCGGTCGGACATCAACGAAAAACAGGAAAGGAACGAACATGATGAAAGCGCTAAAAGCGGCCGTGGTTGCCGGATTGATCTTGATCGGTAATCTTGCGTCGGCCGCCCCGATCGAGGTCAGCACGGTCGCTCAGCTCACAAACGCGCTGGACGTGGCGCAGCGAAACCACTCCACAGACACGATTCTGCTGAAGAAGGGCTTCTACGACGTCAGCGGCTGCGCCATGATGCGCGATAACGGAAGTGGCGTTATCGTCGATTCCTGTTCGCATATCGCGGTATGCGACAAATGCGTGCTCAAGGGGGAGACCGACGATCCGCGCGATACGGTGATCTACGGCGACAAGTCCAATCGCATCGTTTATTATTACTCTTCATCGGGCAATCGGGCCGTCTTGCAGAATCTTACGATTTCAAACGGATGCGCAACGTTGTCAAACCCCTATAAAAGCAAAATAGGAGGCGGTATCGTGGGGCGGAATCAAGTCGGCATTGTTTCGAACTGCGTGGTGACCTGCTGTTCGGCCGAGGGTGATGGTGGCGGAGCCTATAACGTCAATTTTCTGGACAGTACGATAGAGAACTGCTCTGCGGCAACAGACGGCGGAGGGTGTCACACTTCAATATGGGGGTTCAGAAACGGCGTCATCCGGAATTGCACCGCCGGAAGCAATGGAGGAGGGGCTTGTTCGGCGACGCTTAAGGATTCGCTTGTCATCGGCAATGTTGCTGCCGGGAGGGGGGGCGGTGTAAACTATAACGATTACGAGGGCATCTCCAACTGCGTCATCACCGGGAACTCGGCCTATCGGGGCGGCGGCATCAACTGGGCAAGGGGCGGACGTTGCGGCCACAACATAATCTCCAACAATGTCGCCGTACAGGGAGGGGGCATTTATCAATCCGTTGCCCACAATTGCAAGATTGTTCACAACCTTGCCCGGGGGCGCGAGGGCTATAGCGACACCGTCTTTGGCGGCGGATGTGGCGGTACTTACGACACTTTAAGTGAAGTCTATGACTGCGAAGTCTCCGGGAACGCCTGCGCACGGGAAAACTCGACTTCCGACCGTTCCGGCGGAGCTGGTGAATATACGGAATTCTACCGTTGCCGGATTTTCAACAACTTTTCACATGTCGGTGCCTCGCTTAACCGTGGGCTGGCGGAGGATTGCGTGATCTCAAACAATGTGGCGGGCGGGTTTGTCCATGGCGTGCGCATGACTACCTCCCTGAAACGCTGTAAGCTGTACAACGTGTCGATGACCGCTCCAGGCGTCCTCGTCGATTGCATTGTCACCGGGCTTACAAACCACTTTGAGCTCGCGGAAGGGGAAAACTGCTATACAAATGGAGTATGGGATACCACAGACATGCAATACCTTGTCAACAATAACGGAGGCAGTTTTTTCGCGCTTACGAATTGCCTTTTCACACTGAACCGCGGGTGGTATCTCATCATGGGAAACAATGCATATGGGGATGTGAACGTCGTAAACTGCACGTTTGCGGACAATCGCATCGGCGCGGTCTTGTCTAACTTCAAGGCTGGTGGATGCCGGCTTAATCTCAAGAACTGCATCTCCGTCGGCAATGTGAGGTATGACAACCCGTCCACAAGCTGCAACATGCGCACGGACAATCTCGATGACACGAATGTGAGCATAGAGAATTGCCTTTTGGGGCCAGGGATCAGAGAGGGGCAGTCGTATGTCAGCACCAACAATATCATCTATTCGAGCAATGCGGGCTTTTGCGGTGAGGCAAAAGATCTGGAACATCCCTATTCGCTGCGCTGGGGCTCCCCCGCCCGCAATGCGGGTGCCGTTGAAGATTGGATGGCGACGGCAAACGACATACGAGGGGTCGGCTATCCGCGCCTTAGGGACGGGAAGGTCGATCTCGGCTGCTATCAATGCTGGCTTGATCCGCTTGGGTTGGCGATCAGCTTCAGGTAATCCCTGGCAAAATCGATTAAGCCCAAAGCAGAAGAAGAGGTAAAATGAAGACGGAAACGATTGCGTTGGTGGTATCGCTGGCGGCGCTGGCCGCTGGGGCGGCGCAGCTCGATCCGCAGGGTGTGGGGCAGAAGAAGTACGTCGCCTTCGGCATGGAATACATCTACTTGACTCCGCGGGATTTCGTGGACCATGCCGACCAGTTCATGAAGACGCCGCTTGACGGCGTGGGCGTGGTAATGAACGGCGGCAAGGGCACGCCGCGCGGATACCAGTGCTTCCGGGGCATCCTGAACGCGCCGCGCTGGACGCGCGAGCAGTTCATGGACTACGTGGCTCCGCTCAGGAAGATGTCCGAATACCCCTGCTTCAAGGAGAGTTTCCTCTGGAGCTGGTATCCGCCGAAGAAGCGCCTGGCCTGGACCGACGACGAGGCGTGGAACATAGCGTCCAACAACCTGCGCGTGGTGACGTGGCTTGCGCGCGAGGGGCGGATGCGCGGCATCAGCTTCGACATCGAGGACTATACGAAGCAGAAGCAGTTCTTCCGCGTGCCTTCCGACCCGCCGTACGACGAGCTCGTGAAGATCGTCCGCCGCCGCGCTCAGGACATCTGCCGCGGGCTTTTCGAGGAATACCCCGACATGACGATGTTCATGTTCTGGCTCCTCTCCGACGCACCATACAGGCGCGGCGAGCGCGACATTCAGGCCGTCATGCGCGAGCGCGGAGACCTGTGGTGGGCGTTCGTCAACGGGATGCTTGACGTAATGCCGCCGACGATAACGGTGGTTGACGGCGAGGAGGACGCCTACAAGTTCGAGGCGTCGCGCCGCGACTACCATGCGGAATACCTGCGCGTCTTCAACTGGGACCTGCCGCTCGTGGAGCCGGAGGAGAACAGGGCGAAATACCTTACGCAGGTTTCGCCGTCGTTTGGACAGTACCTCGACATGTACATCAACGGTACCAATACGCACTGGTACGCCGCGCCGGTGGAAGGCTCGCGCCTGAAGCACCTCGAGCGCAACGTGCGCCAGGCCACGAGCTCTTGCGGCAAGTACGTCTGGTTCTGGAGCGAGAAGGGCCGCTGGACGCAATGGAGCGAAGAGTTGCGCAACGATCTCGAGCGGCTGAACGGCGGTGCCAGAAACCTGTGGGAAGAGACGATACCCGGCGGCTTCACGACCACGCTCAAGGCAATAAAGAATCCCGACCTGCATTTCGTGCCGTTGCTGGAGAGGGCCATAGCGGATGGCGAACTGAAGGATCTGTTGGAAGGCGGAGCTCGGACATACGCGGGAGCAAAATATCAGCGGACGTTCCCCGGGGTGAAGAAGGGCAATCTTTATTTCGTCACGGGATGGATGCGCTGCGACCAATGCACTTCGACCGTGACATACCGAGGCGAAGGCGGCTTCGGCCTGTTCGGTCCGCTGGACCTGATCATCCCCGGCCGGCCGGACGCCGACGGCTGGCGCAAGGTGACGCAGTTCATCAACGTGCCCGAGACCGCGAAGGATATGCACGTGATGTTGCTCGACGAATACCGTGACTTCGCGATGTACGATGTCTCAGCGTACGACGGCTGGCGGCAGACCGACCCCGAGGCGCTGAAGCCCCGCGTCGAAGGCGGAAGATTCAAGTGGAGCGGCCCGCCCGCAAAATGCTCCGCATCGTTCTATCTCGCCGGTGCGACGGGCTTCGTGACGATTGACGTTCAGACGAATGCCGGGAACAACGTCTGGATCTCCGTGGGCCAAGATGCCGGAACGGTGGAGGGTGATGTCAATCGTATCATGCCGAAGGGCGGCAAGTACACGGCCACTTGGACCGCCTCCGAAGCCTTCCCGAAGATGCCTCTTGGCATTCCGCTGGAGAACCCGCACAACCTGCCGCCATCCAACATCCGTGCAATCATACGTGTCCGCCCATGAATAAGTCATTACTTGCCGTTTCGCTCTGTGCTGCTTTGTTGGTGCCGTTTGCCGCCGAGAGCGGTTTTGATCAGGAGAAGTTCAGGAATCCCGACAGCATGTTCTCGCCCGGATACTTCTGGATGTGGAACACGAAGCTTGATGTCTCGCAGCTAAAGTCGCAGCTTGACGACATGGTGGCGCATGGTGTCCGAAGCGTGTGCGTGCATCCTTTCCCGGTCGATTTCCGCCCCGGGCATTTTCAGAGCGGTATGTCGCCGGATTACCTTTCGCCGGACTATATGGAAGTCTTCTCGCAGGTGGTCGACCACATGGAGAAGCTGGGCATGAGCACCTGGCTTTACGACGAGGGCGGGTGGCCTTCCGGCGGTGTTTGTGGGCAGATCGCCAAGGAGGATGCGGTCGCCGGACGCTTCCGGCAGCGCTTCTACGGGCCAGGACCTGATGGTCAGGAAGGCGCGAATCGCGTCTGGGCGCGCGAATACGATGAGGGAAGGGGCAATTATCCGTCGATGATTGAGCCGGGCGCCACGGAACGTTTCATAGAGAAGACGCATGAAGCGTATCGCAAGGCCGTCGGGCGGCATTTCGGCAAGACGATCAAATTCGCCTTCACGGACGAACCCGGCATGCCGTGCGACTACCACGGGGCGAACATGGGCTGGTGCAGCGATTTTGCCGAGGCGTTCTGGGCGCGCAAAGGCTATGACTTCATGCCGCATGCCGATGCGGTGCTTGCGAACAAGCATGTGTTCGATGCGGACACCGTGAAATACAGGCTCGACTATCTCGACGTCAAGGCGCAGCTTTTCTCCGAGCGCTTTCTGGGTGCCGTTCAGGACTGGTGCCGCCGCAACGGATTGCGTTCAAGCGGACACATGGACGGCGAGGACATCCCCGAAGCCGCCACGCGCTACGGCTACGGAAGCCTTTTAGACTGCTACCGCGCGATGGATGTGCCGGGCGTGGATGTGATCTGGAGGCAGCTCTATCCCACCACGCTGGACAATCCCGGAGCCCAGCCGCCGTTTCCGCGCTACGCATCTTCGGTCGGACACCAGAAGGGCGAGCGTCTGGCGCTTTCCGAATCGTTTGGCATCTATGGCGACAGCTTCCCTCCGGCCATGATGAAGTGGCTGATGGACTATCAGATGGTGCGGGGGATCAACCTTTTCGTGTTCGGCTACTACGCCGTCTCCAATGCGGGGCAGTGGATGGATCTCTTCGAGCCGCATTCGGGTCCGGTGACGCCGGGCTGGGATTTCCAGCGTCCTTACTTCGACTATATCGCACGCACGGCCTCCATTCTGGCCGAGGGCGAACCGACGGCCGAAATCGCGGTCTATTTCGACAATCGCGCATTTTGGGCTGGCGGCATCGAAACGGAGATTGCCGCGCGTCTTCACTATGCGGCTGCGACCGCGCTCGACCGGGCCAACTGCGAATACGAGTTTGTCGACGACCGTGCCTTGGCGGACGCGGAAGTCGTCGGTGATCGGCTACGGGTCGGCAGGATGGCGTATTCGACTTTCGTGTTGCCGTCATCCCGATGGATGAGCGAGAAGGCCCAGGGCCGGCTCGATGCATTCCGCAAGGCGGGAGGCAAAGTGATATCAGTGGAGGAGATCGCCCAGGCGCGGCCGGCCTGTCGCATCAGGGGACGGCTTTCGGACAGGATTCGCGTGGCCAGACGCGTGAAAGGGAACGAGACGCTTTACTTCCTCGTGAACGAGTCGCCGCACCTCCTGCCGCCGCTCGAAATGGAACTGGGCGGCGCGGAAGGCGTCGTGCGGGCCGATCCGGCCACTGGACGCTTTATTGTGGTCGATGCGCAAAAGGGAAACCGCTTCAGCTGGACGTTCCCGCCGTACGGGAGTGCGATCTTCATCACGGGCGCAAAGGCCGATACGGCGGCGGAGCCGTACTTTGACTATTACATCGATCTGAAGGATGTCCGCTGCATAGCGGATGGCTGGACGATGAAGCCGCTTGCGCGTCACCGGGCCGGCAAGAGCGACTTCGAGATTGCGCTCGTGGCGGATGCGCGCGAACTACCCACCGACCTTTCGGACTGGCGACGCACGCTTGGAGGCGATTTCAGCGGCAAGGTGCTGTACCGCGTTGAATTTGACTGCACCGAGGCGGCGGAACGCTGGCTTGATCTTGGCGAGGTGAAATGGTGCTGCGAGGCCCGTCTCAACGGTCAGCCGCTGGGAGCGCGTTTTTTCGGCCCCTACCGTTGGCGCGTGAAGACGGCCAGGGGGCGGAACGTGCTGGAGGTGACAGTCGCCAACATGCTGTGCAATGCGCTTGGCGACGATGTGCGCGACCGCATTACGCGTGACTTCCCGCCGCGTTCCGGCTACGACATCCGTCAGCGCACGTTCGATCGGGAAAACAACGAGAGTGGACTCTTCGGGCCGGTGACGCTGCGTTGATGGGATGGTTTCAGTGTGATGGATGATAATGATAGGAGCGTCGGCAATTTGGTAGGGCGCGTTGTCCTCAACGCGCCGGGCGGCGGCTTGGGGACAAGCCGCCCTACCATGTTGGATGCATCTGTTCTACAATGTGAATCGACTGCAAAAATTGCGGACAATTGAGATTCTGGATGGTGAAGTTATGGACAAGATGGGCAAGGTAGGCGGTTTCGGAGTGGCATGCATCTTTGCGATGGCATTGTCGGCGAGGGCATCCGGCACGAACGATTTTGTCAAGGCTGACATTTCCTTTGATTTCGTATCCCGGGAGATGTTCTACGGCTTGGGCATCAACCGCGAACCTGTCGTCATTCCCGACTGGTCGCTTACCTTCTTCGATCTTGTCTCGTGCGGATTCATGGCCTATATCGACACCACCGACTGGGGGGCGCGCAAGCATCGTGGTTCGCCGGGCTATGGCGACCGCGCCTGGCAGTATCAGGAGTTGGATCCGTATGTCCGCATAATGCATACGTTCGGTCCAGAGGATTCCGAATTCCTGCCGACGGCAATTCGGCTGGGTGTCGGCTTCCAGTATGAATACCATCCGCGCTTTGCCAAATGCAAGTCTGGCGGCGTGAACGGCAATCCCGATACGCAGCTGGTCTATTTCTATTCCTCTCTGCCGGATCTGTGGTTGGAACCGTCGTTTGTGGCGGAATTCGATGTTGAGCGGGATCATGGCGTCTATCTCAACCTTGACATTGGTCATGCGTTCCCGCTAATCGATGCCGCAGAAGGTAACGAAGATGATGATCCGGTGCTGGCGTTGCGGATCGATCTGTCTCAAGGGTGGGGAGATGGAGATCGCGTAGAACCCTACCTCGGCATAAACGAATGCGGCTTCATGGACACCACCTTGTGCGTCTCGCTTGAATGGCGACCGACCGACTTCCTGACGATCGCGCCGTATGCGGCCTATTGCGAATACATCTTCGACCGCCATCTGCGCGATGCCGCCCGTGATTTCACATACAGGGGCGAACATGCCACCGAAAGCTGGCATTTCTATGGTGGCATCCGCATGACGGCAAGTTTCTGATCGCAGCTGCGACATGCTGATATGTTACTGCGGTCGTTGTGCTTTTTGGTTTTCTTTTGCAATCCCTTTCCGACATTGTGGTATAATAAGCCGCAACAGAACCATGCGAGATTTCAACGAGAAGACGAACGAGAGGCGCGCGACGGACAAGACTTCCGGCGTGGGCGGTCGGTTCATTACGTTCGAGGGCGGGGAGGGATGTGGCAAGAGCACCCAGATCCGCCTGTTGGCGGAGCGTCTGCGCGCACAGGGCCTTCAGGTGCTTCTCACGCGCGAGCCGGGTGGCACCGCGCTCGCCGAGCGGATCCGCGCACTGGTGCGGGAGATTGGCGAGGATCCGCCGAACGCGCGCGCCGAGACGCTTCTTTTTCTGGCGAGCCGCGCGCAGCTGGTTGAAAACGTCGTGCGTCCGGCGCTCGCCGCCGGTACATGGGTGCTGTGCGACCGGTTCGCGGATTCCACGTTCGCCTATCAGGGCTACGGGCGCGGACTCAACCTGACGGAACTGAAGGCGCTCAATGCGTTCGCCACCGACGGGCTGGTGCCGGACCGGACGATCCTGCTGGATGTGCCGCCTGAAACGGCGGCCGCACGGCTCCGCGCGCGGGAGCAGACGACACAGACGGCGGCGGATCGCATGGAGCGGGCGGGCGACGATTTCCACGCCCGTCTCAAGGCGGGATTCCTTGAGCTGGCCGTTGCCGAGCCGGAGCGGTTCGCGGTGATTGCCGCGGAGGGTTCCGTGGAGAGTGTTGCGGAGAAGGTATGGAACTCGATTCGGCACATGCTCTGATCGCCAAGGCGATTCAGGAGGGGCGCCCCGCGCACGGCTATCTCGTGGTGGGCGGCGTGCGTGGCATGGCGCTCGATCTGGCGCGCGCGGTGTTGCAGGATCTTTTCCCCGGCGTAGAAGAGGAGGGGCTTCGGACGCATCCCGACATCCACTGGCTCTTTCCGGAAAAGAAGTCGCGCATCGTGTCGGTGGAGGCGGTGCATGAGAAATTCATCGATCCGATGTCCCAGACATCCTTCTCCGGAGGCTGGCGCGTGGGTGTGCTCGTGGGGGCGGACCGCCTGAACCCTGCCGGTGCCAATGCGTTCCTGAAGACGCTTGAAGAACCCCCGGCTCGGACGCTGTTTCTTCTGCTCACCGATGCGCCGGAACAGTTGCTGCCGACGATCATTTCGCGCTGCCAACGCATCGATCTCCCGGATTCGCGCGAACACCAGCTGGCCGATCCGTGGCGCACGAACGTTCTGGGCGTGCTGTCCAATCCCGATCTCGCGGATACGACCGCGGCCGGGTTCCTGCAGCGGGCGGCGGCGGCGGACCGTCTGACCGCCGTGCTCGAGTCGCTGAGGAAGTTGGCGGAGAAGGAAGTTTCGGCGGAGCTTACGGCTTCGGAACAGGAGGGTGCGGAGCTTTCCGAGAAGGAGGAGGAAGCGCTCGTTTCCTCCAAGTACCGCGAGTACCGGCGCGACTTTCTCTTCACCGTGATGGATTTCTTCGCGCGCCGGATGCGTGCCGCTCCCGGCACCAACGCCTACCGCAACATCGAGGCGGTGGAGGAGATGGCGCGTTCGTTCGACCGCAACATGAACGAGGCGGCGGTGCTCTCGTTCTTCATGGACCGCGTGCGCTTTGAGGGAGGGAAACGATGAGCGTTCCGGCGATGCTTGTCTCGAAGGTGCTGATGCCGGAGCGCGGCGTGTTTCTGGTGCGGGTGGATGACGAATTGACGTTCACCGGCGCAGTGAAAGAGGGCTCCAAAGGTCGCTTTATCGTATCGCTTGATTATGGCGAGGATGTTGGATCGGTTATTGCGACGGAACGGTACGATTCCGCTGTGCACGGCTCACGCATCCCCGGTTTCCGGCTGGTGCGTCTATTTGCGCCGCAGGATGAACGGACGCTTACCGAGAACGACACGCTTGCCGCCGCGATGTGCAGCACGTTCCGGACCGCCGTCAAGGAGGCGGTGCCGGATCTGCGCATCCCGCGCGCGCGGCTTTCGTTTGGACGGCAGAAGCTGTTCATCCGCTATGTCACCGAGACGGCGCGTCCGGACTTCTCCGCTGCGCAGGCGCTTCTGAAACAGCAGTTTGGCGTGGAGGTGAGTCTTTGGGCGATGGGGCCGCGTGATGAGGTCGCGGAGCTTGGAGGGCTTGGCCCCTGTGGCCGCGTCTGTTGTTGCTGCAGCTGGCAGAGGCGCTTCCCCTCGCACATTTCACCGGACCGACGTGAGGCGTTGCCGGCCCTCATGAACGGAACGTGCGGAAGGTTCAAGTGCTGTCTGGCGTTCGAGCGAGCGTCCCAGGAGCCGGAGGCGGAGCCATGCCCCTGCAAGGCGAACTGAATCTTGCGGCGCTGAAGCCCGCGCTCCGCGAGACGGTGCTGTCGATCGCCGAGCTGGCCCGGTCGGCGGGGGGGCGCGCCCTGATGGTTGGTGGGGCCGTGCGTGATCTCCTTTCGGGCGTGGAGAGCGTGAAGGACGTGGACGTCGAGGTGTTCGGTCTTGAGCCCGCGCGGCTGCAGGAGATTCTGGCGTCTCGGTTCGCGTTCGATCCTTGCGGCGTCTCCTTCGGCGTTCTCAAGATCAAGCATGTAGATGTGGATGTGTCGCTCCCGCGCCGTGAATCGAAACGCGGCATCGGACACAGGGGATTTCTCGTGGATGCTGATCCGAATCTCACCATCCGCGAGGCGGCGAGCCGCCGCGACTTCACCGTCAACGCGCTCTACTACGATCCGTTGGCGAAACAGCTCGAAGATCCGTATGGCGGCGTGGCGGATTTGCAGAACCGCGTGCTGCGCCATGTCTCGGAGAAGTTCGTGGAGGATCCGCTCCGCGTGCTGCGCGGCATGCAGTTCGTCGCCCGTTTCGGTCTCGAGCCGGCGCCCGAGACGGTGCAACTCTGCCGGACGATCACCATTGAGGACCTTCCGCCGGAGCGTCTTTTCGAGGAATGGGCGAAACTGCTCCGGAAAGGTGTTCAGATCGGACGGGGGCTTGCGTTCCTGCGTGAGACGGGCTGGGTACGCTACTTCCCGGAACTGCAGGCGCTCATCGGTTGCCGCCAGGATCCGAAGTGGCATCCGGAAGGGGATGTGTGGAACCACACCTGTCTCTGTCTCGATGCCTTTGCGCGACATCGGGTAGGCGATCCTGACGAAGACCTTGTGGTGGGGCTTGCAGTGCTGTGCCACGATTTCGGGAAGCCAGCGACCACGCGCTTCGAGAGAGGTCACCTCCGTTCGCTTGGGCATGATGAGGCGGGCGTGGCCCCCACGCGTGCGTTTCTGCGTCGTCTCACGAACGAAGAGCGCCTCTTGCATGAAGTGCCGCCGCTTGTGCAATGCCACATGCAGCCGTTCGCACTTTGGCGGTCGAAGGCAGGGGATAGCGCCATCCGGCGGCTCGCGCTGAAGGTCGTGCGCATTGATCGTCTTCTACGCGTGGCACAGGCGGATGACGAGGGGCGTCTGCCTGAAATGCTGGATGACGCGTCTGATGGTAAAGATCTCGCTTGGCTGGCGGAACGCGCCGAACAACTGCGCATCGCCGCCACTGCCCCTAAGCCGATTCTCATGGGCCGTCATCTCATCGCCCTGGGCTACAAGCCATCGGGGAAGTTCGGGGAATGGCTCGCCGCCGTTTTCGAGGCGCAGCTCGACGGTGCTTTCTCCGACCTTGACGGAGCCATCGCTTATTTCAAGAGCCACTTCCAACAAGGAGATTTGGTATAATATGTGGCGAAGGGCGGATAGGGCATTCTGCAAGGGTAGGCGTGCGCTGTTTCGCTTAGATCAGAAAAGAGGGTTGAACGATATGGATAACTTTGAATTCTTTTCCCCGACGCGGTTTGTGTTCGGGCGTGGTGCGGAGAGCCGGACCGGCGAGCTGGTGCGGAAGTACGGCGGCACAAAGGTGCTGCTGCATTTTGGCGGCGGCAGCGTGAAAGCGAATGGCGTGTATGACAAAGTTGTGGCGGCGCTGACGGCGGCGGATGTGGCGTATGTGCCGTTGGGCGGCGTCCAACCGAATCCGCGGAGCGGTCTGGTGCGCGAAGGGATTGCGCTCTGCCGCCGGGAGAAGGTCGATTTTGTTTTAGCTGTCGGTGGCGGCAGCGTGATTGACTCTGCGAAGGCGATTGCGTTCGGCACGCTCTATGACGGGGATTTTGCCGACTTCTATCATGGGAAGGACGTGAAGCGTCCGACGCCCGTTCCGCGCGCCTTGCCGATCGGGACGGTGCTCACGATTGCGGCGGCCGGGAGCGAGGGTTCCGGCAACAGCGTGATCACTCTCGAACCGGGCGAGTTCAAGCGCGCGGCGACGGGCGATGCGCTTCGGCCGATGTTCTCCATCCTGAATCCGGAGTTCACCTTTACGCTTCCCGCGTACCAGACGGCCTGCGGGGCGACGGACATGTTCGCGCATGTGGTCGAGCGCTATTTCACGACAACGCGCGACGTGTGGGTTTCGGATGAGCTGTGCGAGGGGATCATGCGCACGATCGTGACCGCCAGCCGCCGCGTGCTGGCCGCGCCGCAGGACTACGAGGCGCGCGCCAACCTGATGTGGGCCGGCACCCTGGCGCACAACAACGTGTGCGGCGCGGGACGCGCGCAGGATTGGGCGAGCCATGGCATCGAGCATGAGCTTTCCGCGCTCTACGGCTGCGCGCACGGCGCGGGGTTGGCCGTCGTGATGCCCGCGTGGATGGCGTATGTGAAGGATGCGGATATTGGGCGCGTCGCGCAGTTTGCGGCGAAGGTGTTCGCGGTGCCGGAAGGGGATCCGGCGGCGATGGCGCAGGAGGGCATCGCGCGCTACCGCGCTTGGCTTCACGAGATTGGCATGCCAACGACCTTCGCCGAACTTGGCGCGAAGCGGGAGGACATCCCGGCGCTGGTCGCCAAGTTGGGGCTGAACGGCAACACGCTCGGCACGTTCATGAGTTTGACGGATGCGGACGTGATCAAGATTCTTGAATCCTGCTGCTGATCTGTTTGGCGAGGGCTTCGTGTCGGCACCGCGGATTTATGGTAGAATTCGCACCCCGTGTAGAAGGAGTCAGCATGACAGCGATTGTCGATTACAGGGCCGGAAATCTCACGAGCGTGAAACTCGCGTTTGATGCGCTTGGCGTGGAGACGGTCGTCACGTCGGATCCGGCGGTTGTGCGCGCCGCGGAACGCGTCGTCTTTCCAGGCGTCGGCGCGGCGGCGAGCGCGATGGCGAACCTGCGCGACCTTGGACTCGTGGACGCCGTACGGCAGGCGGCGGGTTCGGGACGACCGTTCCTCGGGATTTGCCTCGGCATGCAGATTCTCTTCGAGCATTCCGAAGAGGATGGCGGCGTGGATCTGCTCGGAATCCTGCCCGGGAAGGTGCGTCGCTTCCCGGACGTGCCCGGCTTCAAGGTGCCGGAGATCGGCTGGAACGATGTGCAGGCCTCGGCGGACGGCGGACTGCTGAAGTCGGGCGAGGAATACTATTTCGTCCATTCCTACTATGCAGAGCTGACGCCGTTCACCGTGGGGCGCACGGAATATGCCGGCGTCACCTTCACGGCGGCGGTGCAGAAGGGCGGGCTTTTCGCCACGCAGTTCCATCCCGAAAAGTCGGGACGCGTGGGTCTCGACCTGCTCCGACGGTTTCTGGGTTGAAAGGTGGAAGAGTGGAAAGGTGGAAGAGTGGAAAGGTGGAAAGGTGGAAAAGTGGAAGAGTGGAAAGGTGGAAGAGTGGAAAGGTGGAATCGTGGCTAACTCAAAACTTTGAACTCTAAACTCTAAACTTTAAACTGGAAACTCTAAACTCAAAGCTATCGTCTATGCTGACAAAGAGAGTGATACCTTGCTTGGATGTGCGCGGTGGCCGCGTGACGAAGGGCGTGAAGTTCAAGAACAACATCGACCTTGGTGATCCCGTGGAGATGGCGGTGCGGTACTCCGAGGGCGGTGCGGACGAACTGGTGTTCTACGACATCACGGCTTCCGCAGAGGGGCGCCCCATCGACATCGGCATGGTTGCGGCGGTGGCGCGCGCCGTGCGCATCCCGTTCGCGGTCGGCGGTGGCATTTCCTCGCTCGCCGACATGGAGCGCGTGATTCTGGCGGGGGCGGAGAAGATTTCGGTGAACTCGCTCGCCGTGCGCACGCCCGCGATCATCTCCGACGGTGCGAAGGCGTTCGGGCGGCAGTGCGTGGTGTTGGGTATGGACCCCGTGAAAAGCGACAATCCGAAGTGCCCCTCCGGCTATGAGATCACCACGCGCGGATTCCGGGAGTTCACGGGTCTGGACGCCGTGGAATGGGCGAAGCGCGCCGTCGATCTGGGGGCGGGCGAGATTGTGGTCAATTCGGTGGATGCCGACGGAACGCGCGCCGGCTTTGAGTTGACGATCACGCGGCTCATCGCCGAGGCGGTCGGCGTGCCAGTCGTCGCTTCAGGTGGAGCCGGACGCCCGGAGCATCTCGTTTCGGTGTTCCGCGAGGCAAAGGCGGATGCGGCGATCGTCGCAGGCATGGTACACACGGGCGACTACACGATCGCCCAGATCAAGGACGCGATGGCGGCGGCCTCCCTCCCCGTGCGCAGGAGTTGGTAGGTTCCTACAAAAACTTATGGTTATGAAGAGACTCATTTTATTGGCGGGTTCTTTCGCGTGCTTGACGGCTTCCTTCGCTGCTGCCATGTCCGCCCGCGACAGGGTTGTGTATCCGGAGGTGGGATCGGCCGAAGGGACCTCCTCCCAGGTTCTTGATTTCGCAGCGGCTCATCGTTACGGGCAGGGCTTCACGCGCGATGGTGATGAGATTGAGTGCGACAACGGAGCGGATTCAAAGGTGATGCGCGGCGCGCAGTGGCGTGTCGATCTCGACCAGAAGGCGGCGATGCCGTTTACCGTTACGGCTGAGAGCAAGTCCTTCTCCGACGGCGGAAGTTTGGGCAGCAACTATTCGCTCTATCTTGACATTTCCTATCAGGATGGGACGAAGCTGTATGGTCAGCACGAGGCCTTCCTTTCTGATAGCCGCGCGGGGTGGCAGCGGAAAACCGTTGTGGTCTCCCCCGTAAAGCCGGTCAAGTCCTTCGCGTGTTTTCTGCTGTATCGCCATGTTGCCGGGAAGGTGAGGTTCCGCAGACCGAAGGTTTGCCGGTACGCAGGCTCGAAGTTCTGCCTCTATGATTCGTGCATTGTCGATTTGGGACGCTGCAGGAACATGGCAAGGCCGGGATTTCTGATACGCGACGCCGCCTCGCATCGGGGTTTCCTGTCAATCGAGAGTGGCGGCTGCGCGGAAAACGTCTGCCTTGAGGCGAGGGAGTCGCGGCTTGGCTCGGCCGCATCGCTTTTCGATGTTGTGGTGAGCGATCTTTCGGGTCAGGACAGGGCGGTCACCCTTGTGTATGCCGTTCCGATAGACGGCAATGCACCCCTCGTGTGGCACAATGATCCGCGTACATCGCAGGAACTGAGTCCCGACAAGGATACCCAAATGCGTGAGACGGAGCGCTATGACATCGGCGAGGGGGGACTTTCGCGTTGGCCTTTTGGCGCGGTTACGTCGGGGCGGAGGGCCGAGGCGCTTGGAATAGACGGTTCGGCGCCTGCGTTTTTTCGGGTGACCGCCCATGCGCCGCTTCGTCAGATTTTCATCTCGTTTGATCTTGGCCTTACGCGGGAAAAGAAGTCGGCGCATTTCCGTTTCGTGCGATTCGCCTTTCCGGCGAGGCATGGTTTCCGTGGTGCCTTTGCATCCTATCAGGCCCTCTTCCCTGAAATGTTCAAGGTGCGGATCCGGGAGCATGGGCTGTGGATGCCGTTCAGGCGGATCAGTACCGTGGAGGGATGGGAAGACTTCGGCTTTAAGGTCAAGGAGGGCGACAACGAGACCGAATGGGACGATGCCCATGGGATTCTTACCTTCCATTACACCGAGCCCTCAACGTGGTGGATGACCATGCCGAAGGATCTTGCATCCTACAGTTTCGAGGATGGTCTGCGGGAGGCACGCCGCCGATCCGAGGCCGGCGACACTTCGGCTTTGGCCTGGCAGCGATCCGCATTCCGTGACGAGGCGGGACGTGTGGTAGGATCTGTGCAGGATACGCCATGGTGCAGGGGCATGGTGTGGAACCTGTGCCCGTTGCCGGGAATCAAAGGCGGCAACTTCGAGAACAATTTCCATCGCAAGAGCTGGAATCTGCGCTATGCCGGGAAGTCGTTCCCAAAGGGAGTCGATGGCGAGTACATCGACTCCGCCGAAGGGTATCTCACGGCGAACATGGATTTCGACAGAGGGCATTTCGCCTGCTCAAAGACGCCCCTCGTGTATGCAAGGGTATCCAAGCGGCCAGGGCTTGCAAAGCCGCTGATGATGTACGAGTATGTGAGAGAGACCTCAGACCGCTGCCATGCGATGGGACGGCTTCTCATGGGAAATGCAATCCCTGTGCGGTGGCCATGGCTCGTGATGTATAGCGACTATTCGGGGCAGGAGATCAACTGGATCGACAGGAAAACCGGAGCCTGGAAGCCTGCCGACGAAAGCGTTCTTCTCTATCGCCGGGCGATGAGTGGCGCGAAACCCTACTGTTTCCTGATGAATACGGATTTCGACAGGTTTTCCTCGGAAATGGTGGAGAAGTATATGCAGCGCACGCTGGCATACGGGATCTTCCCGGGTTTCTTCAGCCCCAACGCCTCGCGTGGACATTACTTCTCCCGTCCGGATCTGTACAACAGGGACAGACCCCTTTTCAAGAAGTACGTTCCGCTCTGCAGGATGATATCCGAGGCGGGATGGCGGCCTGTGAACGAGTTCCTCTCGTCCGACAACCCCGACATCACCGTGGAGCAGTTTGGGGATCGGTTCGTTACCGTCTTCAACGGGAGTGGCACGCCACAGACCGTGCGGCTGAAAGCCGCCGCAGGGAAAGTCCGCGCACGCGAACATGTCGCCGGGCAGGACTGGCGCTTCACCGATGGAGGACTTTCGGTTGTCATACCTCCGGAGACCGTTCGGTTGCTTGAATTCCAATGATTTTTTGTTTGAAAACGACCCGTGCATTTGATAACATACCAATATTTGTTTTGAAAGGGATGGATGAAAATGGCTAAAAAACTTTTTACCGTTACTGCCGTATTGACGTGTGCACTTGCTGCAAATGCCGAGATTTTCTTCTGGAGGGGCGGGGATTCCAGTTTCGTCCGTTTTGATGATCCCGCAAACTGGGATGTTGGCAGCGATGGCGGCGGGAACGCTGGGAGTCTTGTTCCCGGCGCTGGCGATGAGATATTCGGTGCACGTGCCGCCAGGTGGGATTTGGGCGGTGCCCCCCAAGCAGTCGGGATATGGGATTCCGAAAAGAACGTATCGGGTGGCTCGGATTGGACTCGGTATTACATCTATCTTACCAACGGTACGTTTACGGTGAATCGCCGTGTTTCCCACAGCGATACCATCCATGTGTACGCGGATACCTCTCTCATCTTCCCGGCAGGATCAACCTACATCCCGTCGCAGAGCACGGGGGCCGCAGAACAGCTCTACGTGGAGGCATTGGGCCGGCTTGAGATAAAGGGGGCCTTCTCGCCCTACCGAATCCAGCTCAATACGCAGCGCTATGGTTACACCTTGATCGATCCTTCCTCATTCTCGATCGCGAGCGGCGCGGCGCAGGCCAACACGTTTTCCATCGCCGGCACGAACGAGTTCCCCCATGGTCTCGTGTGGGCGGGCGGCGGCTCTGCCGCCTGCAGTCTCGATATGACGATCCTCTGGTCAGGTCGCATGATCGCCGCAGGCGACTTCAGCCGAAACGGCAAGCCCGGCACGTTCACCCTCACCCTTTCGGGCGGCGGCAGCAAGATCGAGACATGTGGCGATCTGTCGTTCTCCGGCGTGGACGAGTGCAAGGTGACGCACTATGCCGAATTCACGGCCAACGCGGGGCACACGCTCGACATCTCCAACTTTCAGTTCTACGAAGAGGGCAACACGTCGTACAAGCTCGGCAGCGGCGTTCTGGCCATCGGGGCGTCGCTTCCTCCCGCCCTGCAGGTGAACGCCGGCACGATCGCCGTGAAGGTGGCGAGAAGCGATCTTGCGGGCGTCACCTTCGCTGCAAACGGGATAACCGTGCGGTTCGACGTGCCGGGATGCCGGCTCGATGGCCTCGCGAACGATTCGCAGCTTTCGCGCGTCACGTTCGTGAGCGGCATGAATCTATCGGGCATGGCGTCTGGCGCAACGCTGTTCTCGTCCGCGAACGAAACGATACTGGCCGCGATGAAGGCGAGTCTTGAAAGCGGGGTGCCCGAAGGTTTTTCGATAAAGCAGCGCGACGACAGCCTTCTGCTGATCGACAACTCGGAGATCGTCTTCGACGCCTCATTGCACAGTGACCTCTCCAGCGCGGAAGCCTGGGGCGGAGAGGTTCCTGTGGGTCAGGCGATCACGATCAGCGGAGAGGGGACGGTGCCGTTCAGCGCCTCCTCCCCGGTGTTCTCGAAAATCATCCTGACCGGTGGCGCCACGCTTGCGATCACCGGTGGTACGGACGAAAGCCCCGTCACGCCGCCGCCGCTTGCGATGTCGTATGCGGCAAAGGTCGTTTGTGCGGAGAATTCGCGCGTGCGGCTCACGAACGAGCTGGAGTGCATCGCAACCCCTGTGGCCTTGCCGGTGTTCGAGGTGGCCACCAACGCCGTGCTGTACGCCGAGGCTCCGGCGCACGAGACGCGCGGCTTCACTTTCAAGAACCTCAGGCTCAACTTTTTCGGAACGATCAACCTGCCGGATGCCGTGAACCACTCAACGCCGTGCCTTACGCTCGGCACGGCGGCGGCGGACGAAACGGCCTATTTCGGGCTGGATGTGGATGGCGGAACGCTGAACGTCACAAACCGGATTTCCGCGTGGCAAGGCAACTTGTCGCTGATCAGGATCATGTGCCCGGAAGAGGGCGGGGCCGTGTACCCGGTGGGGGAATTCAAGTGGCGCAATTTCGTCAAGGCGCCGGAGTCTGCCGTCATTGGCTCCACGGAGATCGTGGCCAACAGCGGCTATCAGATCGGCGTCAACAATCCCCCGGCCATCCCGTTTACGCTCAACGTCTCCGGTACGCCTATCGGGCTGAACGGCACGTCAACGTTTGCCGGCGGCGCGAACATCATCTGCACCGGCGCGGATTCCGGCCTCGTCAAGAGCGACACGTTCATCAACTACACGCTCACACAATATGTGACGGTTACGGGCGCCGCCAAGATCACGCTGCGGGATGGCGCGCGCTTCTCCAATGCCTTTGTCGTTGGAAGTAAGGGCATGGTGTATTTCACGCCTACGGATAGCGGGCACGTTTCGCTTGAGATCGACGGCGGTCGCACGGAGTTCTACCAGCTTCCGGCAGGTGGTACCCGCACGGCGAAAGTTCTGGTGCATGACGGGTGCTATGATGTGGGACGACTTATTCCTGAGAGCACCACCGCGCCGGAGGGTGGCTGGAAGGGTGCTGCGTACAGCCCGGTGTTCAACTGGTTTGCGCAGATCGAGGTGAGCGGGCTCCTGCAGATACGGGCCACGGATGCCTTCAACCGGCCCAGCTGGTGGCATTTCGACGGATACTGGGACCACGCGATTGCGCAGACCGATATGCCGTTTACCGGTTCCGGATCCCTTCTTGTTACGAACACCACCCAAAACAACTCGATGACGTTCACCCTCGTGAACCGCGGGAATAAAATGACGGGTACGATTGCCGCCGCTCCTGGCACGCGGTCCACGCTGCTTTTCAAGGACGACTGCCGGTGGAGCGGCACCGTGGTCGCCAACGGCTGTGCCAGATGCGTGAACACCGATCCTGCCACCGGTGCGGAACGGCCGGCGTATGTAAGGTTCAATGACATGCGTCTTGAGGATGAGTTCCCGATACGCCTGTGGCGCAGCGGGAATGTCGTCACGAACGACTTCATAGAGTTCTCCGGCGTCTGCACGGGTGCCGGCGGCGCTTTTGTCGGCGAGCCGATGGAGGGTCTCGAGCTTAATTCCGGCGACAGCTTCAGGTTCGCCACCTATCCGGCGGGCGCACCCCTACCGGTTAACGAATCGAGGAAGTGGCGGATTTCGTCGGTTCCTGTTGACGGCAGCACGGTGGCGCTGATGCTCACCTATCAGTTGCCGGGTGTCAAGATCATTCTTCGCTGATGCCGGTCGCCTTCGCGAAATTTATCCTGCCCGCCGTTTTCGCGTGTATTTCACTGGCGACGCGCGCCGCAGAACGGGAGCGGCATTCGTATACCGTTCCCAAAGTGTTTGAATACGTCAGCCCGGATACGACACCGATCGTTTTCTCCGTCAGAAGTCGGGCTGAAGGTGCGTACGCCCAGCTCTACTGCGCGTATCTTGATGTACATTACGCCGATGGGTCACACGATTGGCACAAGATTGCCCATTTCACCCCCGGCACGCACGGATGGGAGCGGGCGACAGGGGCTTTTGCGCCGGTCAAGCCTGTGAAAAAGCTCGAACTCTTCGGGATATTCCGCGATGGTGTCGGGCGCGTGGAGTTTGACGGACACGCCATTGAGCGCAGGGATGGCACCAATGACGTGCTGGAGGTCCGCTCCATGACGGATCTGCCGTATTCCGATTCCGACGTCACATCGCGCAAGGTTTTTCGCGGTCGCCGCGTTGCGGTGGAGACGGAAAGGACGTCTCCTTCAAAGTTGGCAAAGCGATGCCCTCTGCCGCCAGGTGACATCAGGGTGTGGACAGAGAGTTCCCTTGCGACGGTTACGCCGCTCACGTTCCCCTCGGCCGATTCATTGTGCTCCATCGAACTGGAGCTTGCAGGTCGTGAATCAGAATCCGCCCAAATTCTCGTCACCTCGTCCTCCGCCGTTGACGGCGTGAGTCTCAGTCTGGGCGCGCTTGCGCGGGCGGACGGAAAGGCGTTCAAGGGCACGCTTAAGTGGGAGCGCGTAGGGTACATCGCGCGCGGCCACGGGTTCTATACGCATCCCGATGCTCCGCCTCCTACCGAACGTTGGCTTCCCGGTCCGCTTCTTCCGGCGGCGCCGTTCCGTGTGAGGGCTGCTTCCACGCAAGGGACGTGGATGACCGTAACGGCCTCGGCGGATGCGGAGCCGGGTGACTATCGGGGCGAAGTTCGTGTTCTCGCCGACGGCAGGTCTTTTTCGGTGCCTGTCGCCGTTAAAGTGAGGGCCTTCCGGCTGCCTCTCCGTTTCGGGCTGCGCACGGGGTTCAGCGTCATGGATGGATTCACGCGCCGATACTATCCGGATGATTTTGCCGCTCGAAAGCGTGAGAGCTGGGACTTGATGCTCGACCATCGGCTCAACCCCGATGACATCTCGCGTACCTCTCCGCCGGAGATTGAGGATCTTGAATACGCCCGAAGCCGCGGAATGAATTCCTTCAACATTCTCAACGTCGTGCCGCCGGCGAGACCTGGGCAGACGTGGGTACCGTATGCAAGGCCGGAGGTGGTGTTCGCGCCCGGGTTCTATTCGTCGTTCACCGCCCGTCTGTCGTCGGTTGTCGCCGAACTTCGCAGACGTGGCCTAATCGACGACGCATATCTATACGGCTTCGACGAGCGGGGCCGGGAGTATTACGATGGCATTGATTCGTTCTGGAAAAGGTGGAAGCGTGATTTCCCGGACATCCCCCTTGTCACGACCTCCCGGCAGTTCAGGGATTTCGCGCGAGGAGACAGGGCGCGAAACGGTGTATTGTCGGCTGACATCTTCTGCCCCGTCGTCCAGCATTTCGATCAATCGGCGGCGGCAGAGCTTAAGGCTCTCGGAAAGGGTGTGTGGTGGTATTCCTGCTGCCAGCCGGAGCCGCCGCTTCCGAACTTTGGTTCGTATGAAAATCCGCTCTGGGAAGGTCGCATGCTCGTTGGGTGGCTCACGCGACGGTATCGCGTTGACGGATTCCTTTTCTGGATTGTGAACAGGTGGGACAACGGGAACGAAAAACTTGATGAAGAGGAGACGTTTTTCCCAGGCTGGCGCGAGGGAGAAGGGACGAGCCGGTGTCCGGGCGACGGCACGTTCCTGTATCCCGGCCGTACGCGGATACTTCCTTCCGTGCGGCTTTCCATGCTCCGAGACGCGGTGGAGGACTACGAATATCTGATTGCGGCAGGCGATGATGCCTGCAATCCCTATGGTTCATTGGTGGATTATCCCCGCGGTCCGGCGACTTTGCTGAATGCGCGCAGGCGGTTGGCCGTGCAAATCGAGGGGTACAGGTCTTCGTCGAAGATGAAGTAATTGCAATCGTAAATTGCAATTCGCAATTCGCTTGCGTTGGGGACGGGAGTTTGGTATTTTACTGGACAGGGAAAAATCAGGATGAAGATGACGAGAAAGGATTTCGCCTTGCAGTCGGTGTGTGCGGTGGCCGCATGCGCCGCCCTGCCGGCGTTTTCCGCGAAAGGAAAGCCCATGAAAGAGATTGAACTCGAGAAGCTGCCTTATGCCGAAGACGCGCTCGCGCCCGTCATTTCGGCGAACACGATTTCGTTCCACTACGGCAAGCATCACGCCGGCTATGTGAAGACGCTCAACGGCCTCATCGCCGGAACGAAGTATGCGGAGCTGCCGCTTGTGGAGATCGTGCGGGCGTCGGCGGCGGACGGCAATGCGGCCGTGTTCAACAACGCTGCCCAGACGTGGAACCACACGTTCTACTGGAATACTTTGGCGCCGGCAGGGACGGGCGGTGAGCCGTCGGCGGCTTTGTCGGCGGCAATCACGGCGGCGTTCGGTTCGTTGGAGGCCTGCAAGGCGGCGCTCGCAGATGCGGCGGTGAAGCGTTTCGGCAGCGGTTGGGCCTGGCTGATCGCCGAGGGCGGCAAGCTTGCCATCGTCAGTACCCCGAACGCCGAGACGCCAATCGTCCGTGCGGGCGTGACACCGCTCGCGGTGGTGGACGTGTGGGAACACGCCTACTATCTGGATTGGCAGAACCGCCGCGCCGACCATGTGAAGGACGTCATCGGAAAGCTGTTCAGCTGGAAAGCAATTTCAGACCGTTTCGCCGCCGTCTGAGACGGTGGGCGAGGCGTTCTGCAACCAAAACAAGGAGAAAAGAGATGAAGAGATACGTGTGCCCCGTCTGCGGCTATGTGCATGAGGGGAATGAACCGCCCGAGAAATGTCCGCAGTGCGGCGTTCCGGGAAGCAAGTTCAAGGAAGAGGCCGTGCAGACCGGCAAGAAGGTGTGGGCCTGCGAACATACCGTCGGTGCCGGAAAGGTTGACGACGCGGAGGTGATGCAGGGCCTGAAGGATCACTTCAACGGTGAGTGCACTGAGGTCGGCATGTACCTGGCGATGAGCCGTCAGGCCGAGCGCGAGGGCTATCCCGAGATCGCGGACGCGTTCAAGCGCTATGCGTTCGAGGAGGCCGAGCACGCGGCGAAGTTCGCCGAGCTGCTGGGCGAGGTCCTCACCGCCGACACGAAGAAGAACGTCGCGATGCGCGCCGACGCCGAGCAGGGCGCCTGCGCCGCGAAGCTCGCCATCGCCAAGCGTGCGAAGGAGCTGGGCTACGACGCCATCCACGATACGGTGCATGAAATGGCCAAGGACGAAGCCCGCCACGGCGCTGGCTTCGAGGGCCTCCTGAACCGTTACTTCAAGTAATCGTGAGGGGCAGATCCCATCCGTGCCGGCGCACGCCTCTGGTGTGCGCCGGCAACTGCATGCGGCATTAGAAAGGTTAGAAAGGTTTGAGGGGTTTGAAAGGTTTGAGAGGTTTTAATTCCCCCAATCCCCCAATCCTCCAATCCTCCAATCCCCCAATCCTCCAATCCCCCAATGAAAGCCACGCCCAACCGCCAACTTGCAGAAAATCTCTTTTCCGTGAAGATGCGCGCGTCGCAGGAGGGAGCGCACATCTCGGGCGCGGAACGGATCGTGCCCGCGTCCGCACTGCCGCAGCTTGCGGCGGTGATGACGACGCGCGCGCTCGACCATGCTAAGGGCAAACCGGATTTCATCAACATCAAGATTGAGGCGGCCCCCGAACCGCTTCATCTGAAAGCGCTGGCGGTTTCGACGCATCCGGTCAAGACGCCCGAAGAGGGTTGGGCGACCGCCCGTGCGCTGCTGGCCGCCGATGGCTTCACGCGCATCGACGAGATTCTCGCTCTGTTCCGCGAGACATACGGGATGCGTGGGGCGATGCTCTTGGATGCCGACACGCTCGAACGGCTTGAGCCCGACCCCGCGCGCGGCGTGCGCGCGACATTCATGGATGACGCCGCAAGCGCGATGCGGCGTTTCTCGGCCGAAAAGAACCACTACGCCGAAGCGGTCGTGTTGGCAACGAAGGTCGCCCATGCGCCGGGAATCGTGGGGGAGATCTGTCTTTCGGACGATCCCGATTATGTGACGGGGTACGTGGCGTCGAAGCGGATCGGCTATGCGCGCATCACCTGTCTGAAGGAGAAGGGCGATCCCGCCGGCGGACGCATCTTCCTCTATCGCGGTTCGCACGAGAAGGTGGGTGAGACGATTGATTTTCTCCAGCGGCAATGTGTGCTGGTGGACGATGTGCCGCCCAAACCGTTGACGGAGTATGCGGAGGAGATGAATCCTCCTACACCCACGGAAGATCTGGCGCGGGAGCTGACGGCGATCCGCGCGGCAGGACTTGGGCGCCGTGTGCGGGAGCGCCCTCTTGGATTGAAGAACTTTGCGGACAATGACTATCTCGGGCTCGCAGACGATCCGCGTCTCAAGGCAGCGGCACAGGAAGCGATCGAACGTTACGGTGCAGGATCCGGTGCAGCGCGTCTCATCACCGGTACGCTGCCACCGCATGTTGCGCTGGAGCACCATTTGGCGCGATTCAAGGGGACGGAGGATGCGCTCGTGTGGGCGACCGGCTACATGGCGAACGTCGGTACGATCTCCGCGATAGTCGGGAAGGGCGATGCCGTCTTCAGCGACGAACTGAACCACGCCAGCATTGTCGATGGGTGCCGCCTCTCCAAGGCGGACATCTTCATCTACCGCCACAACGACATGGACGATCTCGCCGCGAAGATAGCCGAGGCCGGGCCGCGCCGCCGTCGGTTGGCCGTTTCGGATGCGGTCTTTTCGATGGACGGCGACATTCTCGACCTGCCGCGTTTCTTGGAGATCTGTGGTGCGAACGGCGTTCTCTCGATGATCGACGAGGCGCATGCGACGGGCGTGATGGGCGCAACGGGGCACGGACTCTGTGAACACTTCGGGACGGGACATCCCGATATCCTGATGGGGACGCTCTCAAAAGCGCTTGGCAGCGAGGGTGGGTATGTGTGTGCCTCTCGCACCGTCTGCGACTACCTGCGGAACAAATCCCGCGCATTCATCTTTTCGACAGCGCACAATCCCGGCTCGGCGGCGGCGGCGGATGCCGCGTTGACGGTTCTGGAGGAACACCCCGAGCTGGCACCGTGCGTCCGCGATAGGGCACAGCGGTTTGTGGCGGCGCTGGCGGCGCAGGGGATTGCGGCGCGGACGGAAAGTGCGATCGTCCCGATCCTTGTGGGGGATGAACGGCGCGCCGTTGAGATGGCGGCGAAACTCGAGGCGCGCGGATTCCTCGTGCCGGCGATCCGTTATCCGACGGTGGCGAAGGGCGCGGCGCGTCTGCGCGTTTCGGTTTCGGCGCGGACGGCGGAGGATGACCTGAATGCGCTTGCGGCGGCGATCGCCGATTGTCAACGCGAGGTCTCGGGATTTGTAGTATAATTCACGGCATTTGGAGAAAGAAACATGAGCGAAAAACACATCTTCGGAAAGCTCGCAGAGAGCGAGAAGTATCTTGGGATCAATCCGCTATTTGAGAAGGCGTTTGCCTTCCTGAAGCGCACCGATCTGGCGGCGTTGCCGGCTGGACGTCAGGAGATCGACGGCGACCGGTGCTGGGCGAACGTGATCGACGCCACGCTCAAGCCGTGCGCGGAATGCAAGCTTGAGGCGCATCACCGCTACATTGATATCCAGATGCCTGTGACGGGACCCGAGGTGATCGGCGTTGCGGAGATGGATGAGGCCGCGCGCGCGCTGCCGTTCAACGAGAAGGACGACTACGTGGTGTACGACGGGCCATCGGAACCCGTCAGGCTCCAGCCGGGCGATTTCGCGATCTTTCTCCCGCCGGGGGCGCATGCGCCGTGTGGACGGCCTGCGGACGGCCCGGAAAAGATCCGGAAGGTCGTCGTGAAGGTCCTTGCCGACGGGACGTGCGGCTGACCGCGCGATTGTTCAGGCGGATCGAACGGAACCCCCCTCGTGCGAATATGGTATAATTCGCACCCGTTTTGGCTTTGAGAAGAGGAACAAGAAGATGAAGGTATGCAAATTCGGCGGATCGAGTCTCGCGGATGCGGGGCAGATCACGAAGGTTCTTGACATCGTGCTCGCGGATCCCGCGCGTCGCATGGTCGTGGTGAGTGCGCCCGGCAAGCGCAACAAGTCCGACACGAAGGTGACGGATCTGCTGATCGCGCTCGCGGAGGCGGCGCTTGCGAAGAAGGAGACAGCCAAGCCCCTCAAGGCGGTTCTCGACCGCTATGCGTCCATCGCCAAGGATCTCAAGCTCGGCGATGAGATCGTCAAGGAGATCGAGAAGGATCTCAAGTCCCGCGTGGCCTCCTCCAAGCGAGACGCGGGCGTGTTCATGGATACGCTGAAGGCGGCGGGCGAGGACAACTCCGCGAAGATCGTTGCGGCGGCGTTCATCAAGCGCGGCGCGAAGGCGCGCTATGCCGGTCCGCGCGAGACGGGCATGATCCTTGAGGGCGAGAGCGGCAACGCCACGCTCAATCCGGAGTCCTACCGCAAGCTCGCCAAGGCGTTCGCCGATTTCGAGGGCATCGTGGTGTATCCCGGCTTCTTCGGTTACCGCAAGGACGGCACGGTCGCCACGTTCCCGCGCGGCGGATCGGACATCACCGGCTCCATCCTGGCGGCGGCGATCCGCGCCGACGTCTATGAGAACTTCACCGACGTGGACAATGTCTATCCCGTCGATCCTCGCATCGTTCCGGAGGTGAAGGAGGGCATCGACACGATGACCTACCGCGAGATGCGCGAGCTGGCCTACGCAGGCTTCGGCGTGTTCAACGACGAGGCGATCTTCCCGGCGGTGCAGGCGCGCATCCCGATCAACGTGCGCAACACGAACCATCCGAACGAGCCGGGCACGATGATCGTGCAGTCGCGCCGCGTGATCCCCGGCACGGTGACCGGCATTGCGGCGGCGGACGGCTTCTGCAACATCATCATCGACAAGTACTGCATGAACCGCGAGGTTGGTTTCACGCACAAGCTGCTGGACATCCTTCAGGACGAGCATGTCGCCTACGAGCATCTCCCCAGCGGCATCGACTCGATCTCCGTGGTGATCCGCGGCGACAAGTTCTCGAAGCCGACCGAGAATCGCGTGGTGGCGCGCATCAAGCGTGAGCTCATGCCGGATTCGGTGATGGTCACGCGCGGCTACGCCATCCTGATGGTGGTGGGCGAGGGCATGGCGTTCTCTGCCGGCATGCTCGCCAAGGCCACGGCGGCGCTGGCCGAGCATGGCATCAACATCTCGATGGTGAACCAGGGCGCGAGCGAGTTCTCGTTCATGCTCGGCATCAAGGGCGAAGACCGCGAGAAGGCCGTTCGCGCGCTCTACAAGGCGTATTTCGGTTAAACCCCAAAGTGTGAGGGTGACATGAAACGGAAGATGCTGCGTTCCTTCGCCGTGCTTGCGGCGGGGGTCGGTCTGGTGGTCTGCGCCGAAGCAGCCAACTATCCAGAGCAGGATTCCGCCCGCGTGGCGGCCATCGCGTCGCGACTGCCCGAACGTCCCGGTTCGCCCGCGCCGCGTCCGTCAGATCGCACCGCGTGGGCGTTTCTCGCGAACGATCCGGCGGCGGCGACGTTCATCGCGGAGGCTGCGAAGCAGATTGGTTGTCCAATTCCCGAGCTTCCCGACGAACTCTATCTGGAGTTCCGGCGCAACGGCAACCGTTCCCACTACGAGCGGCCGTTCTTCAAGAAGCTCACCACTTTCAACCTCTTCATGCTCGCGGAGGCGTTGGAATGGAAGGGGCGGTTTGTCCCGGAGATCAAGCGCTACCTCGAGGCCATCTTGGCCGAAAAGACCTGGACGCTCCCGGCGCACGACCGCAAGCTGGACAGCTTTGAGGGACGTAAGCCGCTCGTCAAGCTTTTCAGCAGCCAGCGTGCCTGGGTCGTGTCGTATGCCATCGATTGGTTCGGCGAGGTGCTGCCGCCCGATCTGGTCGCCCGCGCGAAGGCGGAGTGTCGCCGTCGCATCCTCGATCCCTATCTGAAGGCCTGTAGTTCGCTTGCACAGGTGAAGGAAACCGAGTGCAACTGGTTTTGGGGTACGGCGAACTGGTCGCCCGTCTGCCATGCGGGCTGTGTGGCGACGGCTTTGATTCTGGCGGAGGATCGGCGCGAACGGGCGGCCTGCATCGAGGCGGCTGAACGTGCGATGCCCTACTACCTCTCGGGCTTCACGGACGATGGCTACTGTTCGGAGGGCATGGCCTACTGGAATTATGGCTTCGGGAACTACACGGCGCTCGTCTCGCTCGTGGGGCTGGCGACCGGTTGGTTTGTGGATCTTGGCGCGCGGACGCCCAAGGCGGCGCGTGTGGCGGCGTATGCGATGAACTTTCAGCTGGAGCCCGGTCTGTCGCCGCGTTTTGCGGATGGCGGCGGTGATCCGGAGCGGGCGCTCGTGGAGATGGCGCATCGGTTTTGGCCGGATTCGATCCCTGCGTCCGTCGCCGATTGCCCGCTGCTTGCCGGCACCACCACGAACTATGGTCAGTACCCCTCATGTCCTACGCTCGCGATGCGTGCGTTCGGACCGAAGGGATGGCGCGGGACGAAGGCTCTTTCCGACAAGCTGCCGGCGCGGACGGAATTCGAATGTGCCCAGGTGTATCTCATGCGTCCGGGCGATGGCAAGGAGGGTCTTGCGCTGGCGCTGAAGGGCGGACATAACGCGGAGTTCCACAACCACAACGATGTCGGCACCTACGCGATTTCGTTCAAGGGCGAGATTCTGGCAGGGGATGTGGGCGGCGAGCAGTACACGGCACGCACCTTTTCCGCGCATCGGTATGATTCGGACGTGCTCAACAGCTTCGGCCATCCGGTGCCGCGCATCGGCGGCGGGCTGCAGCTCAAGGGACCTTCGTATGCGGCGAAGGTGGTGCGGACTTCCTTCGGCCCGGAGAAGGATGAGGTGGTGCTGGATTTGAAAGGCGCGTATTCCTGCCCCGCGCTGAAACAGCTTGAACGCACGTTCCTCTACAACCGGGTCCAAGGCACCGTAACGATTCGGGATGAGGTGGCGTTTTCCGAGCCGATTGCGTTTGATGTTCCGGTCACGACCTTGGTGCGCGTGGAGAAGTCGGGGGAAGGTCTCGTTCTGGTTGGGCAGAAAGCGAAGCTGCGTACGTCGGTCCGCGCGGAGGGCGGCAACTGGTCATGGGATGAACACATCCTTGAGAACGGTCGTCCCAGCACACCGCGCCGTATGGCGGTCACGTTCGAGAAGCCCGTGACGAAGGCCCTGGTGGAATTCACGTTTGCGCCGTAACGGGGCGTGATGGCGAGAGAGGACTGACGATGGCGGAGCGGAACCCCATTTTCACGCGGACGGAGCTGATGTTGGGGACGGCGACGCTGGAGGCGCTTCAGCGGACGCGTGTCGCCATTTTCGGATTGGGGGGTGTCGGTAGCTGGTGCGCTGAGTCGCTTGTGCGTTCGGGCGTGGGACGGCTGATGCTCGTCGATTCGGACCGGATCTGCGTAACCAACGTGAACCGTCAGCTGATGGCAACGACTAAGACGGTCGGGCAGGTCAAGGTCGAGGCACTCGCCGCACGGCTGCACGAGATTAACCCCGATGTTGCGCTGGATGTCCGGCAGAAGATCTACGATGCCACGACAGCGGCTGAATTCGATTTTTCGGAATGGGATTATGTGATTGACGCCATCGATTCATTGGAGAGCAAGGCGTATTTGATCCGTCACGCCCTGTCGGTGCCGACGGTGACGCTCTTCGCCTCTATGGGGGCGGCGCTGAAGATGGATCCGTTCCAGATCCGGCAGAGTGTGTTCACGAAGGTGGAGGGCGATGGACTGGCGCGGGCGCTGCGGCAGAAGTTCCGTCAGACGGGTGGAATTCCTGAACGTCCGTTTGTGTGCGTGTGGTCGCCCGAGCAGCGCAAGAATCTGGGCGTGAAGGATTCGCGTGGCAACGGAACCGTTGCCCATACGACCGCCATCTTTGGTTTCGCTCTCGCGGGGCTTGTCGTCGCCGATGTGGAGCGGAGAGCCAGCGTCGGCTGCGATTCCATGCGTCCGGCGGCAACTTGACACGCGCACCGCGTATGATGTAACATACGGGTCATGAAAAAAACAGTTCTTTTGGGCGCATGCGCCTTGTTGGCGACGAGTGCGGTTCGTGCGGATGTCGCGCTGGATGGCGTTTGGCAGGTGACGGGCGAAGGTTTCGCCGCCGAGGCGAAGCTGCCGGGTACGCTCGCGGCAGCGCATCTCGGCAAGCGCTGGACGGAGCATGATTTCCAGACGACGATGGATCTCGAGCAGTCTGAAGCGCTCGTTCAGGAATGGAAATATGAGGGGAAGGCGGTGTGGACGCGCACGGTCGAGCTGAAGGCGGCGGATTGCCGCCAGCCGCTGGAGCTGTACCTTGAGCGTGTGATGTGGAAGAGCGAGGCGTTCTGGGACGGCGAGCCGATAGGGGATTGCGATTCGCTCGCCACGCCGCACGTCTATGCCGTTCCGCAGAAGGCGCTGACGCCGGGACGGCATGAGCTGAAGCTCGTCATCGACAACTCGTGTCGCTACAACTTCTCCCGCTGCGCGCATTCCTACGGCCCGAGCATGCAGGCCGTTTGGAACGGCGTTTTGGGGCGGATCGAACTGCGCCGCGCGCATCCGCTTCGCGCATCGCGCGTGTTTGCTTCCGCTTCAACGGCTTTGTCCGTTGAAGTGCCGGAAGGTTTCTTCGCGACCGTGGATACGGTCGCCGTCGAAGGGCTTACGGTCGAATCCCTTTCCGAGACCTTCTCGCCGTATCGCGAGGGGTTCAAGCTTTTGGAGCTGAAGCTGAAAGAGACGCCGATCTGCTGGAACGAATTTCATCCGCAGCTCTACACGCTTGTGCTGAAGGATGCCAAGGCCAAATTCACGCACAGCATCCGGTTCGGTTTCCGCACGGTCGGCACGGACGGACACCTGCTCACGTTGAACGGCGTGAAGATCTTCACACGCGGCAATGTGGAGAACGCCAATTTCGCGAAGGATGGAATTCCGTGGATGGATGTCGCGTCGTGGCGGCGCATCTTCCGGATGCTCAAGAAGGAGGATGGCGTGAACGCCATCCGCTTCCATACGTGGTGTCCGCCCGAAGCAGCGTTCCAGGCGGCGGATGAGCTGGGCATCCTTCTCCAACCCGAAGCGGGCGTCTGGACGGACCGCTGGATGTCGCATGCGGACGAGGTCGGCAACGGGAAGCCTGTGGACGGGTTTGTCAAGCGCGAGCTGAAGGCGATCGCTGACGCTTACGGCAATTCGCCGTCGTTCTTCTCGCTTTCGATCGGCAACGAGCTGGGGACTTCGAACTTCGAGACGATGGGGAAGTGGGTGGCGGAACACAAGAAGTACGATCCGCGTGCGCTGTGCTATGCATCTTCGGCGCGGAAGCTGACGACATCGGACGACTTCTCGCTCTCGCACGTGGTGCCCGGGAAGGGGCTGGCGCGCGAGAAACTGTTCCCGCACACGGACTGGGACTATGAGGATATCTATTCAACGGCGAAGATCCCGACGGTGGCCCATGAGATCGGGCAGTGGCCCGTCTATCCCATTTGGGACGAATTGTTTGCGCCGTTCACCGGCACGATGCGCCCGTGGAATCTCACGCGGCACCGCGACACGGCGGCGAAGAAGAACGCACTCCGCTTCCAGAAGGAGTACCATACGGCTTCGGCGAAGCTGAACCGGCTCATCTACAAAGAAGAGGTGGAGAGCTTCCTGCGCACGCCCTCCTGTGCGGGACTCCAACTTCTTGAGATTCAGGACTACACGGGTCAGGCCGAGGCGCTTGTCGGCTGGCGCGATCCGTTCTATGCGCTCAAGACGGGCTTCAAAGGCATGGCGCCCTTTTCGACGGTGTGGGGGCCGGTCTGCTATCTGGCGCGTTTTCCGCGTTTCACCTATGTGGTCGGCGAGACGTTCCGTGCCGAGCTTGAGATCCGCAACCTCACCGAGAAGCCGTTGGCGGCAGGGACGGTTTGCCCGTATGAACTGGCGAGCGTGAAAGGCGAGATCCGTTTGGCGGAAGCCCTCGCGCCGGGCGAAGTGAAGAAGGTGGGCGCGGTCGAATGTCTGCTGACCGACGCGATGACGGCGGCGCGGCAGACGCTTCGTTTCGGCAGCAACGTCTGGAACTTCTGGGTGTACCCGCGTGAGACGCGGTGCGACATGCCGAAGGATGTGGTAGAGACGCAGGACTTGCCGACGATGAAAGCGGCCTTGGCGGAAGGGCGGACCGTTCTCTATTCGGGACCGAGCTTCAAGTCGGCGAAGGGGCAGTTCAAGTCCGTTTACTGGAGCGCCCGCTGGTTCCCCGTCGCCAACACCACAGGGGCGGCGCTCGGCACATGGTTCAATGTGAAGCATCCCGCGCTCGCTGGTTTCGTGACGGATGACTTCACGGACTGGCAGTGGTATTCGTTGGCGGAGGGGGCGACGGTCCACGCGCTCAAGGGGATGCCGGAAGCGTTCCGTCCAATTGCGCTTTCCGTGAACGACTTCCATTTCTCGGACTTCACCGCCACGATGTTCGAGGTACTGGTCGGGGAGGGACGTCTGTTCGTCTGCGGCTATGATCTTACGAAGGAGACGCCGGAGGCGAAACGGCTCCGCGCGAGCATCTGCGGCTATCTGGCGGGGAAGCCCGTTGCGGACACGATACGGATGCCGGCAGGCTGGCTTGCGGAGGAGTTTGATGCCGTGAAGCCACCGGATCTTTCCGACACGGTGTATGACGTCACCACCAACTGGACGGGGCGTGCGTTCAAGATGGAGATCCGTGGCGTGCCGCCCACGACGGGCGACCTGCGCATTGACTTCCACCAGCCCAAGCCGAGCTTGACCTCTGCGCGCGGTCTTTTGGAGGGGCGTGTGTTCGAGGTGCCGTTCACCGAGAAGGTGGGGGCCAAGACGCATGTCACACTGCCGGTCATCCGCGAAGATTTCTTGGATGGCCGCCTTGAGCTGGAGGTGAACATCATGACCGGTGCCGCCCTCGCCATCGACCGCCTCCGCATCCTCCCGAAGAAGTGACGCGGTGGCGGAACCTGTGCCGAAGGATTAGATCTTGGGGAGCTTGGCGAAGCTGCGCGCGAGATCTTCCTCGGTTGGCTCGTAGTCGCTCATGGTGCCGTCGTTGAACGCTTCGTAGGCCTTCATGTCGAAGTAGCCGGTGCCGGTGAGGCCGAAGAGGATCGTCTCTTCGCGGCCCTCCGCCTTGCAGCGCAGCGCCTCGTCGATGGTGGCACGGATGGCGTGGCTCGACTCAGGCGCGGGCAGGATGCCCTCGGTGCGTGCGAACTGCTGAGCGGCGGCGAAGACGTCCGTCTGCTTCACGCTCACGGCCTCCATGAGCTTCTGGTCGTAGAGCTCGGAGAGCGTTGAGCTCATGCCATGGAAGCGGAGTCCGCCGGCGTGGCTCGGCGAGGGGATGAAGTCCGCGCCGATCGTGTACATCTTCGCGAGCGGGCAGATGCGGCCCGTGTCGCAGTAGTCGTAGGCATAGACGCCGCGCGTGAACGACGGACAGCTGGCGGGTTCGACGGCGATGATGCGGTAGTCCGCCTCGCCGCGCAGCTTCTCGCCCATGAACGGCGCGATGAGTCCGCCGAGGTTTGAGCCGCCGCCCGCGCATCCGATGATGACATCGGGCTTCACGCCGAGTTTCTTGAACGCGGCGCGCGCCTCCAGTCCGATGATGGACTGGTGGAGGAGCACCTGATTGAGAACCGAGCCGAGAACGTAGCGGTAGCCGGGCGTCTTCACCGCGGCCTCAACCGCCTCGGAGATCGCACAGCCGAGCGAACCGGTCGTGCCGGGATGTTCGGCGTTGATGAGACGGCCGACATCTGTCGTCATTGAGGGCGACGGCGTGACGTCCGCACCATAGGTGCGCATCACCTCGCGGCGGAACGGCTTCTGCTCGTAGGAGCATTTTACCATGTACACGTGGCAGTCGAGCTTGAAGAAGGCGCAGGCCATCGAAAGGGCGGTCCCCCACTGTCCGGCGCCCGTCTCCGTGGTGACGCCCTTCAGTCCCTGCGCCTTCGCGTAGTACGCCTGGGCGACGGCAGAGTTGAGCTTGTGCGAGCCGGAGGTGTTGTTGCCTTCAAACTTGTAGTAGATCTTGGCAGGTGTGCCGAGTGCCTCCTCGAGGAAGTAGGCGCGGATGAGCGGCGAGGGGCGGAACATGCGGTAGAAGTCGCGGATGGGCTTCGGGATCTTGATGAGCGGCGTCGTTTCGTCGAGTTCCTGACGGATGAGCTCCTCGCAGAAGACGGGCGCGAGATCCTCGGCCGTGCAGGGCTTCCCGGTCGCGGGGATGAGCAGGGGCGCGGGCTTCTTCTTCATGTCCGCACGCATGTTGTACCAGCATTCCGGCACTTCGTTCTCTTCGAGGTAGGTCTTGTAGGGTATGGTGTTCATGTTCTGCTCCTGATAAGCTGTAGGCGGGGAATTATAGCACAAGTGTTGAGAGTTGAGAGTTGAGGGTTTGAGGGTTTCTTGCGGGGCGGGCGTTCGCGGCACTTCAACTTATGGTATAATTCGGGCGTGAAAAATAAAAATGATGAGAATCTGGGGGAGCGGAAAGAGAAGCTTCCGCTCGTGAAGGGGTTCACGGCCTTGGACGACGTGAAGGCCGTGATGAAACAGTACAACCTGCCGGAGCGGTTCCCGAAGGACGCGTTGCGCGAGTCGAAGCGCATTGGCGCGGCGGGGCCGGTGTTCTTCGACAAGCGTCTTGATCTGCGAAAGAAGTTCATCTTCACCTGCGATCCGGTGACGGCGAAGGATTTCGACGATGCGCTGTCGTTTGAGCGCGACCGAAAGGGGAACCGCGTACTCGGCGTGCATATCGCCGACGTCTCCCATTATGTGCGGCCGGGCACGGCGCTCGACCGCGAGGCGTTCAAACGCTCGACGAGCGTCTATCTCCTGAACCGCGTGGTGCCGATGCTCCCGGAGGAGCTTTCCAACGGCGTCTGTTCGCTCGTGCCCGGCGAGGACCGGTTGACCTTCTCGGCCTTCCTCACCTTCGACAAGAACGGGCAGTGCATCGCACGCCGGTTCGCGAAGTCCGTCATCCGCTCAAAGGCCCGTTACACTTACGAGCAGGTGATGGGCATCCTGGTTGGACGGGGCCGCAAAACGCCGGAGACGAAGGTTATCCGTGAAATCGGGACACTGGCGCAGCAGCTGCGCAGCCGACGTTTCGCGGCGGGGGCGCTCGATCTGGAAGTTCCCGAGACCGAGATCCTGTTAGACGATGAAGGGCGCATGACTGGGCTCGCGGAGCGTCCGTACGACGAATCCCACCAGATGGTGGAGGAGTGCATGGTGGCCGCGAACGAGGCCGTGGCCAAGGAGCTGTGGTCGCGCGGGATCAAGATCCTCGCCCGTTTCCACGACCGGCCCGACCCGGAGCGGTTGGAGCAGTTGCGGGCCGATCTGGCGGCGATCGGCGTGCGGTGCGGAGACCTGTCGCACGGAAAGAACATCGCGGCGTTCCTGCAGCGGATCAAGGATGATCCGCTCGGCAAGACGATTGCGGTGATGGTGCTCCGTTCGCTCAAGCGTGCGTGCTACGATGCGCGGTCCATCGGGCACTTCGGCCTCGCCAAGGATTTCTATGCGCATTTCACCAGTCCCATCCGTCGCTATCCCGACCTGATCCTCCACCGCCAGCTGGCCGACTTCCTCGTAACGGGGAATGGACGCCTGCCGCAGCCCGTGCTCGATCGCATGGCGAAGCACTGTTCGGAGCAGGAGGAGCGCGCCGACGAGGCGGAGCGGTCGCTCCATGACGTGAAGAAGTTCCGTTTCATCGAGGAGAACGGCGGCGTGTTCGACGCCACCGTGAGCCGCGTGACGAAGTTTGGGCTCTTTGTGGACGTGCCGGCGCTGGCAACCAGCGGGCTTGTCCATGTTTCCACGCTCTCAAGACGCTACGTGCACTTCGACGAGTCGCGGATGCTGCTTGAGGATGGCCGTCGGATCTGGCGGGTCGGCGACACGCTGCGGCTGCGCGTCGTGAAGGTGGATTGGGAGAACCACTGGATCGACTTCGCGCCGGCGGAGGGTTTCCGCGAAAACATTCGTGGGCGCATGAGAAGATTAAAAGATTAGGTAATGTCGCAAAGTTGGGGATTATATTATGAGAACGCAGACTCCCCCTCTAAGATAGAGGGGGTGGCCGCAGGCCGGGGGAGTATGATCAGGGGTGCGGGGTCATACCCCCTCGCCCCTTCGGGGCACTCCCCCTGTCTCAGGGGGAGAGTCTTATCTCCCATCCCCAACTTTGCGACATTACCAAAGATTAAAAGGTTAAAAGGTTAAAGGAGATGGAAATGGATCTTTCGGTGCTGATGGAGGGTTTCAACATCAAGGGGCGGCTCGTCACGCTTGTGCCGTTCGGGAACGGCAACATCAACGATACGTTCCTCGCGGTTTACCGCAACACGTTCACCGAGACGCAGGTGGTGCTCCAACGCGTGAACCGCGCCGTGTTTCCGCGCCCGGAAGTGATCATGGCGAACATGCACAAGATCACGCTGCACTGCCACGCGAAGCTCGAGAACGATGCGAAGCGCGGCTTGGATGATCGCGTGTGGCAGATGCCGCGCATCATCAAGACGAAGGAGGGCGGCGATTTCATCCGCGACGAGAAGGGTGAGGTATGGCGTGTGATCACGCGCATCCTTTCGGCGCATGCGTTCGATACGGCGCAGAGTCCGGAACATGCCCTTGAGTGCGGCTGCGCGCTCGGTCACTTCCACTACCTGCTTTCGGACATGCCGCCGAACTCGATTGAGGATCCCCTGCCGGGCTTCCACGTGACGAGCGGCTATCTGCGACAGTATGATCGCACATTGAAGTCCAAGCGCGCGCAGTCGCTCCTTAGCGCGTCCGTCGAGGCCAAGCGCCTCGCCAAGTACATCGACGAGCGGCGCGATCTCGCGCTCTGTCTTGAACGGGCGGAGCGGGCCGGTGAACTGAAGCGGCGCATGTTCCATGGCGACCCGAAGGTGAACAACATCATGATTGACGACTTCACTGGCAAGGGGACCGCCATGATCGATCTCGACACCGTGAGTCCGGGACTCGTCCAGATCGACGTGGGCGATGCCGTGCGTTCCATCTGCAACCCCGCCGGCGAAGAGGAGACGAACCTCGGCAAGGTCGCCTTCGACGAAAATCTTTTCCTCGCCTTCATGAAGGGCTACATGCGGGAGGCCGGCGCGTTCATGACGGAGGCGGATCGGGAATACCTTTATGATACCGTTCGTCTGCTGCCGTTCGAGCTGGGGCTCCGCTTCTTCCAGGACTATCTGGCGGGCGACCGGTACTTCAAGACGCGCCAACCGGGCCAGAACCTGAATCGCGCCCGCGTGCAGTTCCGCCTCTGCGAATCGATCGAAGCGCGCGAAGGCTCCATACGGGAGATGCTGAAGCGGCTGTAGGGATTTGGGATCGCATTTGGAAATGAAGGTTGCGCTTTCGTGCTGTTCGGCGCTTTTTGCCGATGAACTCGTGCGGATCGAGGGAGACGTGCCAGGGCGCGCGCTCTACTTCGGGCGTGTGACGGAACCGCTGCCGGAAATCGCCGACCCGGAATTCAACTTCCGTTCGTGCCAGTTGCTGGCGTGGGCCGTTGAGGATCTAAGACCCCAACTGGAAGCCGCCTTCGCCCGTTATGGAAGCGAGCGGGTGGCGATCGTGCTGGGCGCTTCCAACACGGGTGTCGATGAAGCGGAGAACAATATCGATCAGGCGTTGGACCGTTCGGCGGAAGCGCCCGCACCGTTTCCGGCAGCGTTCCGTTTCTCCATGCTGGAGTTGGGTTCGCCCTCCGCGTATCTGGCGCAGGCGACGGGGGCGAAAGGTCCTTGTTACACCATCTCGACCGCTTGCAGCTCCTCGGCGAAAGTGTTTCCCGCCGCGCGACGGCTGATTGAAGCGGGGTTTTGCGATGCCGCGATTGTCGGTGGCGTGGATGGGCGCTGCCGATTCGCCATGAACGGGTTCCATGCGTTGGGGGCGCTGTCGCAAGGCATTTGCCGTCCGCTTGCCGACGATCGTGATGGAATCTGTCTTGGCGAGGGCGTGGCGCTGTTCCTGATGGAACGCGCGGCGGATGACAGAGTGGCCGAGGGACGCACGGTGTTTTTCGCGGGCGCCGGCGAATCATCCGATGCGTATCACGCAACGGCGCCGGAACCAGAGGGGCGCGGCGCCGAGGCCGCCATGCGGGCGGCGCTTGAAGACGCGGGTTGCGCGCCGGATGCGGTTGATTACGTCAATCTGCACGGCACCGGTACGCCGGCGAACGACGCGATGGAGATGAAAGCGGTCTGCCGTCTGTTTGGTGAGACTTTGCGGCAGGACGACGCGAGTCATCCCCTGACGGTTGAATCCACGAAATCCCGGACAGGGCACTGTCTCGGCGCGGCGGGTGCGGTGGAGGCGGCGATCTGCTGGCGGAAGATCCGAGCGGGCGAGATTCACCGCGCGCTCTCGAATTCGTTCGCTTTCGGCGGCAGCAACGCCAGCATCGTCCTGGAAGGGTGAACAGAAGGACCCCGTCACCAGACGATGGGGGACTGTCCGTGGGCGGCGAGATAATCGTTCGCCTGCTTGAAGTGTCCGCAGCCGATAAATCCCCGGAAGGCCGAGAGCGGTGAGGGGTGCGGCGCTTCGAGAACGAGGTGCCGCTGGCGGTTGATGAAAGCACCCTTCCGGCGCGCGTAGCTTCCCCAGAGGAGGAACACGAGGTGTTCGCGCTGTTCGGCAAGCTTCGCCACGACGGCGTCGGTAAACATCTCCCAGCCCTTGCCCTGATGCGAGCCGGCGTTTCCGGCGGCAACGGTGAGTGTGGCGTTCAGGAGCAGCACGCCCTGGTCCGCCCAATGCGTGAGGTCGCCATCGCGGTTGAGGAACGGCGTGCCGTATTCCTGTTCCAGCTCCTTGTAGATGTTAACGAGCGAGGGTGGCACTTGAACGCCTTTCCGGACGGAGAAGCACAGCCCGTGCGCCTGATTCGGTTCGTGGTACGGATCTTGTCCGAGAATGACCACCTTGACCTTGTTGAAGGGCGTGCGGTTGAACGCTTCAAAGATGTATTTCCCGGGAGGATAGACCACGCCCTTCGCGTAGGCCTCCTTGACGAACGCGGCGAGCCGCGTGAAGTAGATGCTGCTGAACTCGTCCGCTAGTACCGCTTTCCAGGAATCCTCAATCTTCACGTTCATAGTTGGTTAGTCGCTAGTGGTTTCTTTTGTAGGAGTGCGAAGTGTACCACAAAACGTGGTGTTGTGCTATAAAGCGACGGTAGCTATTTTCCCCGTCGGCGCTTTGTGGTATAATTTGCGCATGAAAATGAAAAGAAGACTGGGCTTCTTCGGGGCCGGTAAGATGGCGGAGGGGATTGTGCAGGCCATTGCGGCCGTTGGCACGATGCCGCTTGGACGTGTCGTGATGGCGGAGACGTTCCCCGCCCGCGCGGCAGAGATGGCGAAGCGCTATGGCGTGCAGACGACGCCGGATGCGGCGGCGGTCGTCAAGGCGGCGGACGCCATTTTTCTTGCGGTGAAGCCGCAGGATGTTGCGGCGCTCGCGGCGCAGGTGAAGCCCCTGCTCACGGAAAAGAAACTCGTCATCTCCATCGTGGCGGGCAAATCGCTGGCGACCTTGCGGAAGATGTTCGGCGTCCAGGTGCGCCTTGTGCGGGTGATGCCCAATCTCGCGCTCCGCGCGAAAGAAGGGATGTGCGCGATCTGCCCGGCGAAGAACGCGACGAAAGCGGATGTCAAACTGGTCGAATCGATTCTCGGCGCGGCGGGGCAGACGGCCCTTCTGAAGGAGAAGGACTTCGATGCGGTGACGGCGCTTTCCGGTTCGGGTCCGGCTTTCTTCGCCTACATGGAGGAGGCGATGGCCGAAGGCGGTGTGAAGCTGGGGCTCAAGCCGGCGGTGGCGCGTCAGCTTGCGGAGCAGACGATGCTCGGCACGGCGGCGTATCTCCGGCAGAGCGGTGCCAATCTTGGCGAGTTCATCGCTGGGGTTGCCACCAAGGGCGGCACGACGGCGGCCGGCATGGACGTGATGCGTGCGAGTGATTTCAAGAAAGTGGTCGCGGCCACGCTTGCGGCGGCGGCGAAACGTAGTGCGGAACTCGGAAAATGAAGTGGTATGTCAAGAATGCGGACGGGAAGGTGTTCGGTCCCGTTGACGACGAAAAGCTGCTCGCTTGGGTAAAGGATGGGCGTGTGGAGCCGTTCGCCGGTGTTTCCAACGACCTTAAGACGTGGAAGCTTGCTTCGCTTGTTCCATCATTGGAGATGGATTGGCTTATTGAGAACGAGCCGGGGCGGTTCTATGGACCGACCCACCGCGCGGTCATCGACGATCTTCTGAAGTCCGAGGCGCTGGCCGCGACCTGTCGCATCTATCGCGACGACCATGGCGGGCAGGCCGAGAAGGAGGCGGCCGCGGCGCGGGACGAGGCGGAGCGGGCGATGGCCGAGGTTCAGGCCGACGCCGAGAAGGCGATGACGGAACTGAAGAACGAGGCGGAGCGCACGTTGTCGGAAAAGGAAGCGGCGATTGCGGCGCTGCAGAAAGATCTGGAGTCGTTCCGGACGCGTGCGGAGGAGAGCGAAGCGCGTGTGGCGGAGCTCGAGTCGAAGCTGGAGAAGCTCACGGAAACGCGTCCGCGCGAGTGGCAGGCCGAGGTGCTGGAGCCGGAGGTCGTCTCCGAAGCGCCGCCGCCCATGGTGCGCGAGATCTTCAAGCCCGGCCGTGCGCAGACGCTTGCGGATCTTGAACGTCAGGCGCAGGCGGAGCTGGCGCGGATGGGTGCGGTGCGAGCCAAAAAGTTTTTTGGGATCAAGAAATAACAGGGCGTACGGCAAGATACCAATTACCAACTATCAACTATCAACTGCCAACTGTAACAGGGAGATGCCATGTCGGAAAAGTGGTATTTGAGAACGCAGGATGACACGTTCGGGCCTGAGACGCGGGAACGTCTCCTGGAATGGGCGAAGATGGGGCGGATTCAGCCCGGACAGGAGATTTCCAATGACGGTGAGACGTGGAAGCCGGCGGTTGAGATTCCGTTTCTTGACATGCGGTGGTCCATCGATATTGGCGATGGCACGCCGCGTGGTCCGTTCAACCGGCATGCCGCCGAGGCGCTTCTCAAGAGTGGACGTCTTCCGCCGGGTTCCAAGATCGTCGAGGTGCCGCCCGCGTTTGAAGTCGCGGATCCCGCGCCGGCACCCGAAACTGTGCCGGATCCCGAACCGGCGCCGGCCGCCGAACCGGTGTCGGCCGAGCCGGCGGTCAAGGTTGTTGAGAAGATTGTGAAAGTGCCAGTCGAGGTCGTCAAGGAAGTCCCGGTTGAGAAGATCGTCGAAAAGGAAGTCGTCAAAGAGGTCCCCGTCGAGAAGATCGTCGAGCGGGAGGTGCGCGTTGAGGTTCCGGTCGAGGTCATCAAGGAAGTCCCGGTCGAAAAGATCGTAGAGAAGGAACGGATCGTCGAGGTTGAGTCGCCGGAGCTGCTGGCGCGGGCGGCGGCGCTCGAGGCGGCGGTGGCGGCGGCGCGGGAAGAGGGCGCCAAGGCGCTCTCCGCCGCGCAGCAGGAGCGCGAGCAGGCGATTACGACGCTCCGGGCGGAGGGGGAGAAGGCACTTTCCGCCGCGCGTGAACAGCATGAGCAGGAACTGCTTGCGACCCGGCAGCAGGGCGAACAGGCGCTCTCCGCCGAACGGGCCGAAAGCGAGCGTACGAAGAAGGAGCTCGAGGAGGCGAAGCGGGAGACGCTGACGCTTGAAAGCGAGATCCGCCGTCTTCCTTCGAATGCCAAGGAGGCCGCGGATACGGAGGCCGCCGTTTATTGGCTGATGCGCGACGAGGCGGACGACCTTGAGCGGGCGATCGCCGAGGAGAAAGCGGAGGCGGAGGCGGCGCAGAAGCGTTGGCACGCGCGCGCCGATCGTCTGGCGGCGCGACGCATTGAGATCCTCAAACGGATTGGCGATGACGCAAAGGACATGAAGAGCCGTGCGCTCCGTGCCAACCCCGTGGATCCGCGCACCGTACAGCTGCGGCAGGAGCTGGACGCGCTCCGCCTCGTCGCTGAGAAGAGTGCCTACGAAAGCGGCCAGCGGATCAAGGATCTGACCCGTGCGTTGAACGAGAAGACCACGGAGGCCTCGCGGTTGGCCGCGCAGGTGGCGGACGTGAAGCGGCTGCAGGATCAGATACAGGAGCTGCGCGAGCGGTTGCAGCTTCGCGAAAAGGAGCTGATGGTGGAACGCCAGGCGAGCGAAGAGCTGCGTCGGGCGGCCGAGTCCGCGCAGCAGTCTCTGCTCAAGCGTCTTTCTGAACTTGAGAGCGGTTTGCCGGGGCATACGGACCAGTCGCGGGAGGCGCGCGCGCAGGCTTCCCGTTTCCCGTCCTGGATGCAGCTCAAGAAATGACATGAAGTCCCTTTCGCTCGTGATACCAGCGTATGGTGCCGGGGATCTTCTCGGCAGGATCCTGGCGCATGTTCCCGAGCTGTCTGCCGTCGCGACGCGCTGCGGGTTTGAGCTGGTCGAGACGATCGTGGTGGATGACGGAAGCCAACCACCGATTGAAGATGTCGCATCGGATTCCGTTCCGCCGGTTCGATTGCTTCGCAACGCCGAAAACCGCGGCAAGGGTTACAGCGTGCGACGCGGCGCACTGGAGGCGAAGGGGGACTGGGTGCTGATGAGCGATGTCGATGAATCCGTGCCGCTGTTAGAGTTTGCGGTGCTGGCGCCGCTGGCCGACCGGGCGATCGTCTGCGGAAGCCGCCGTTGCGGCAAGGACGCGCGCCCGTTTCATCGCCGTGCGCTCTCGGCGCTTTTCAACGCCCTGACGGGCACGGGGCTCAAAGATACGCAGTGCGGATTCAAGCTCTTCAATATGGTTCTCATGCGCCCGATCTTCGAGAGCCAGCGCACGGAACGCTTTGCGTTTGACGTGGAACTGATCCGCAAGGCCCCCTCCGTCGTTGAGGTGCCCGTGCCTTGGCGGGGCGGGCGACGGAGTTCGCTCAAAGTGTGGCGCGACGCCCCGCGCATGCTCTGGGATTTGATTCGGATCCGCTGCTCTTAGGGGAGGAAGCGAGAGCCTCAATCCTGAGCCAAAGTAAAAAGATATGAAGAAGATACTTTATCTGCATGGCTTTGGGTCGTCTGGCGCGAGCGGGACGGTCGATCTGCTGAGGCGGGAGTTCTGGGAGCGGTCGGAGGTGGCGCATCGGGCCGTCGTCGTGGCGCCGGACATTCCGCTCGATCCATTTGTCGCCATGCCCAAGTTGGAGGAGCTGGCGTACGAAGAGATGCCGGATCTGGTCATCGGCACCTCGATGGGCGGGTTCTATGCCCAGCAGTTGCATGGGTTCACGCGCATCTGCGTGAATCCCTCGTTCTGGCTGACGAAGAAGTATGACATCCTGTATGTGGGGAAGCACAAGTGGCTCAATCGCCGCAAGGATGGCGAAACAGAGTTCCATGTGACGAAAGAGACGATTGCGCACTTCCAGGAAATGGAGGCGCACCAGTTCGACGGTGTGACAGACGATGACCGCACGCTGTGTCACGCTCTTTTCGGCGACGAGGACACGCTTCTCTCCGAGCAGACCCGCCCAGTCTTCGAGCAGCACTATCCCGGCATGTCCCATGCATTCCCCGGGGGGCATCGGATGAACGACTACATCGTCACGCATACGCTTCTCCCTTATATCCGTGGGCTGAACATCATTTGAGCCTACCGATACGCTATCATCGCTTGACGTCTGGATAGGCGCTATAAGAATTTATAGACCGACATCGGCTTCAATAATTTCTTGGGCTCCGCAAAAATTGCATTCCCTGATTAGAATTTGACCGCACGGTCAGAATTTGCAGGACCATTTGGCGGGAATGAGTTCAAAAAGCGCGTGCGCACGTGATTTCTCCGTAAGACATGTGCACTTGGCACGGTTATTGCTAGTATGATCTGTTGCTTAAATAGGAAAGGTCTGTATGCACAACGAGATTGAAATGATTGACACCGAAGATATCTTCGACGAAATGGCCAGGTGCGGCAAAGTGCCGGTTCAGAAATCCAAAGACCGCCGGAAACGGTCGGGGAAGAATCTCTTCGCCGAAATCAAGGTCAAGATGGTCATGCGCATCTATGGCGTCGCGCGCGTCGAGGCGCTTGAAATCATCGCCGCGCGTGAATCCGCCCGCAAGGCGGCGGAAAAGGCGGAGTCCAGCTCCGCCGATAATGAACTCATGGATGCCGGAACGTTCCTCGGCGCGTAAAATCAAGAAAGGAAAGGATAGATACAATGGCGAAATTCAAACAGGTCCCGCAGACGTTCCTTTACCGGAAGCTTCTGGGCTTCTGGGGGAACATGGTGAAGAATTACCGCGACGATTGCCGTGATGACGACTTTTTCGACATTGCCCGCAACTGCTTCGACCACGACAAGGCCATTGAGCTGATCGAGGTGGCCTACACCGAGAAGGAGCTGGGGGAGATGCGCCACGCCAAGTCCCGCGGCAACCGTCTGGATTTTTCGGATTCGCTCGACGATATCCTCTGCGCGCTCTGGAACCACGAGCGGACGCGTGACAAATGCCGGGCCGTGCTGGACGCGATGCGCGAATACATGCTGGCGGACGCGGGGACGAGCAAGGATATCGTGGAAACCCGGTTTGCCGAGCTGAAGCGCGTACTGAAGCTTGACGACCTGGAATCGGAAATCCTGATGCTCGCGTACATCCGCGACCAGACGTGCTTCTCCTGGCCGCTTCGGGTGGAGGACCGCGAGAAGTCCCTCTATTATGCGATGGCGCTGGACCGCTCCTATGCGGAGGTGGCACGTGCGATGTCGCCGCAGGGGAAGCTCCTGAAGTTCAATCTTCTGGATGGTGACTATGATTTCTGCCGTCGGACACTGGGCGGGTACATGGATGGCACGACGGACGAGACGATTGAACGCCGTTTCTACGCCATACGCGACGATTCGGACGTCCTGCCGTGGGAGTTCTACGGAGAACTCGCGTCGAAGGACGGCGAGGTGCTGAAACGCATGATCGTGGCGAGCGGCGGGAAGTGCAACATCCTCCTCTACGGCGCGCCGGGCACCGGCAAGACCTCGTTCGCCCGCTCGCTCGCGAAGGAGCTGGGGCGGACTGCCTTCGAAATCAAGCAGGGCGACGACGACGGCAAGAACATGAAGGCCGAAGCGCGCATGATGGGCATTCAGGTGTGCAACTCCCAGGAGGACCCGGCGGGCAGTTTGATGATTGTGGACGAGGCAGACGAGCTGCTGCGCGGCACCTCGTGCGGGTTCAGCCTGTTCGGGTTCGACTTCGCCGGCGGAAAATCAACCGAGAAGGGCGTGATGAACGCGATTCTCGACGAGATGAAGCTCCCCGCCGTGTGGATTTCCAACGCGCCGGCGGAGACGATGGACGAGTCGGTCCGCCGCCGCTTCGACTACTCCATCTGCTTTGAGCGGCTGAACGGTGTCCAGCGCATCGCCATCTGGCGGAACCAGGTGGCGAAGCACGGACTGGAGGCGTTGATCCCTGCGGCGAAGGTCGAGGAATACGCCACGCAGTACGAGACGAGCGCGGGCGGTATCTCGACGGTGCTTGCGAACGTGAAGCGCATGGCGCCGTCGGCGGAGAAGGTGGACGAACTTGTCGCCACCCTCATGAAGCCGCACTGCAAGCTCATGGGCGTGAAGGACTCCCATGCGTTTCTCCCGGCGAAGGACTATTCGCTCGAGGGGCTTAACGTCAAGGGGAAGGTCACGCCGGAGCGCATCGTCAAGGCCGTGCGGAACTACCTTGACGTGGATTTCAGTCTGGCGGCGGAGGACAAACCCCGCATGAACGTCCTGCTCTATGGGCCTCCCGGCACGGGCAAGACCGAGTTCGTCAAATATCTCGGAAAGGCGCTCGACCGGAAGGTGCTCGTCGTGAAAGGGAGTGACCTGCTTTCCAAGTATGTCGGCGAGAGCGAGCAGAACATCGCGAACGCGTTCCGTCAGGCGGAGGCTGAGCACGCCATCCTCTTCTTTGATGAGGTGGATGGGTTGCTGCAGGACCGTGCGGGTGCCAGCCACAGCTGGGAGATTACGCAGGTGAACGAACTTCTTCAGCAGATGGAGAACTTCGACGGGGTGATGGTCGCGGCGACGAACTTCGCGAAGAACCTCGACCCCGCGACGATGCGCCGGTTCACGTTCAAGCTGGAGTTCGGCTATCTCGATGATGATGGGAAACGGATGTTCTTCGAGCGCATGTTCAAGACGACGCTCACGGCGGACGAGTTCGCGGAACTGAAGTATCTGCGGAACCTCGCGCCCGGCGACTTCCGTACCGTCCGTCAGGAGCAGTTCTACCTCGGTGATGAGGTGTCGAACAAGGACCGCATCGAGGCCCTGAAGGAGGAGTGCGCCGTCAAGAAGGACGGCGAAAGCTCCAGTCCCATCGGTTTCGCCGCGTAAGAACCGCTTTTACACTTTCACCATAATCGACCCTATGGTGAAATTGGCGGTGCGGAATTATGGTATAATGCGCACCCATCTACGAAAGTAGAAGATGTTTGGTTTCTGGAGAGGTGGCGGAGTGGTCGATCGCGGCGGTCTTGAAAACCGTTGTCCCGCAAGGGACCGGGGGTTCGAATCCCTCCCTCTCCGCCAAACAATGAGTGGTTGTCGCGCCGGGCGGTGAGTCTCAGCGCTCGTCGACGAAGAGCGGTGTGGAGAAGTAACGTTCGGCCGTGTCGGGCAGGATGGTGACGACCGTCTTGCCAGGACCGAGGCGCTTGGCGAGCTTGAGCGCGGCGAAAACGTTCGTGCCGGCGGAGATGCCCGCCAGAAGTCCTTCCTTGGCAGCGAGATCGCGGGCGCAGCCGAGCGCTTCCTCGTCAGTGACCACGCAGATGTGCGAGTAGATCTGCGTGTTGAGGTTGTCGGGGATGAGTCCGTCGCCGATGCCCATCTGGAGATGCGTACCCACCGTGCCGCCTGCGAGGATGGCGGCGTTCTTCGGCTCCACCGCCCAGATCTCGATGCCTGGGTTCTGCGCCTTCAGCACTTCGCCGATGCCGCTCAGCGTGCCGCCCGTCCCCACGCCCGAGCAGAACCCGTGGATGGGTTTTGCCGCCTGCTCCATGATTTCAAGCGCGGTACCGTGACGGTGCGCGGCAGGGTTCGCCGGATTGGAGAACTGCTCCGGCACGAACACATGCGGATCCTCCTTCGCCATGCGTTGGGCGATGGCGCAGCATTCCGCGATGGCGTCGCCGATGTTGCCCGCATCGTGCACGAGAATCACTTCGGCACCGTAGTGGCGCACGAGCTTGCGCCGCTCTTCGCTCACGCTGTCCGGCATCACGATCACGGTCTTGTAGCCTCTCACGGCACCCACCAACGCGAGACCGATGCCCTGGTTGCCGCTTGTCGGCTCCACGATGGTCGAATCCGGCGTGAGCAGACCGCGCGCTTCGGCGTCGCGGATCATGTTGTAGGCGGTACGCGTCTTGATGGAGCCGCCCACGTTGAGCGCCTCGAACTTCACCAGTACCTCGGCCATGTCCGGCGTGACCATGCGGTTGAGCCGCACCAGCGGGGTGTGGCCCATCGCATCCAGTATCGTGTTACAGATCATCTCATGATTCCTTGGATTTGTTGGTCGCGTATTATACCATGTTCCGGCGCAGGCAGAATTCAGTCGGGATCCTGTCGGCGGTGGATGGCGTCGAGGGCGGCGGCGAGACGTTCGCGTTTCTTCATCTTCTCCGCTTCCGGCGATATGCCGAACAGGTCGGCCTCCTCCGTCGGCGGTTCTTCGGTGAAGTTGGTCACGCCGAACCCGACCAAGCGCACCGTCCGCCGTGTGCCGGGCGGCCATTCGCGGTCGAAGAGTTCGAGCATGAGGTGGCGGAACGAGATGTCGTCGCGTGCCGGGCGTTCGAAGGAGGCCTGGCGCGTAAGCGTATTGAAGAACCCATCGCGCATCTTGATCTTGGCCGTACGCGCCCAGCGTTCCTCGCGGCGGAAGCGCCGCCCGACGTCCTCCACCAGCTCGAGCAGCGTCGCCCGGACGGCCTCGCGGTCGCGCTCGTCTTCGGGGAAGGTATGCTCACGCGAAACGGATTTCTCCTCGGCCGGTTCGTACGCCACGCCGGAGTCGTCAATGCCGAAGGCGTGGTTCCGGATCGACTCCGCCGCCGCATCGCCGAGTACGCGCGTCAGGAAACGGGGATCGGCGTTCTGCAGGTCGGCGCAGGTGCGGTAGCCGTACCGTTCGAGAAGGTCGGCGGTCTTGCCGCCTACGCCCCAGAGGATGCGGATGGGCTTCGGCGCGAGGAAGGTGCGGATGCCCTCGGGATCGAACGGCATCACGAAGAGTCCGTTGGGCTTGTTCTGCTCAGAGGCGATCTTGGCGAGCAGCCGGTTCGGGGCGAGTCCCACCGAACAGGTGACGCCGCAGGCGGCACGGATCTCGGCGCGGAGCTTTTCGGCGAGCGGCTTCATGCCGCCGAAGAGGTGCGCCGTGCCGGTCACGTCCAGGAATGCTTCATCCACGGAGACGCCCTCGATGAACGGCGAAAAGCGCGTGAACACCTCGAACGCGACATCCGATACTTCCTGATACACATGCATGCGCGGCCGCACGAAGATACCGTGCGGACATTTCGCGAAGGCGGTGCGGCTGGGCATGGCGGAACGCACACCGTACTTCCGCGCCTCGTAGGAGCAGGTCGAGACGACGCCACGTTCGTGCGGTCCCGCCCCGACGATGACGGGTTTGCCGCGCCATTCGGGATGGTCCCGCTGTTCGATCGCCGCGAAGAAGGCGTCCATATCGACATGCAGGATGATCATACGCCGCGCATTATATCATTTCTGGGCGGGGTGGCGTGAGTGGGCGAGATTTAGTATAATGTGCGCATGTTTGATTTGAGTATAGACCTTGGCGGGCTCCGCATGGCGACGCCCGTGACGACCGCAAGCGGCACGTTTGGGTACGGCACCGAATATGCCGATCTCCTCGACTACACGAAACTGGGCGCGGTGACGGTGAAGGGCATCCGTCGCGATCCCTGGCCCGGAAACGGCATGCCGCGGCACTGTGAAGTGCCGGGCGGACTCGTGAACGCCATCGGTCTGCAGGGCCCCGGCATCGCCGCATTTCTGGAGAACTACATTCCGCACTACAAGATGATGGCGGAAAAGTCGGTGGCGCGCGGTGGCGGTGGTGACATCCCGCCGCTGATCGTCAACATCTGGGGCGGTTCCGTGGAAGAGTATGCGGAGGTTGCCGCCCGTCTTTCCGAGTCTTCCTACGCGCAACCATCCGCTGCGAATCAACAGCCCCTGATCGGCGCCATTGAGTGCAACGTGAGCTGTCCGAACGTGAAGGAGGGCGGACACACCTTCGGGCAGGATCCGGTGGTGTTGGCGCGACTCGTCAAGGCGGTGCGCACCGCGACGAAGCTCCCGCTCATCGTGAAGCTCGCGCCGAACGTTCCCGATCTGCGCCCGTACACGGCGGCCTGCGAGGAGAACGGCGCGGATGCCCTTGCGCTCATCAACACGATTCCCGCGATGGTGATCGACATCCGGACGCGACGGCCTGTGCTGGCGAATGTGACGGGCGGCCTTTCCGGACGCTGTGTCCATCCGGTCGCGGTGAAGTGCGTCTATGACGCGCATCGCTTCTCGAAGCTGCCGATCCTGGCGATGGGTGGTGTCTATGGCTGGGAGGACGCGGTGGAGCTGATGCTCGCGGGCGCGTCGGCGGTCGCGGTGGGGACGGCGACATTCACGGCGCCCGATACGGTGGCGAAGGTCGCGGATGGTATCACCGCCTACTGTGAAGCGAATGGTTTTGCCGCCGCCCGAGACCTGACGGGCGCGGTCTGCGTTTGAGGCTGTTGGGCTACAGGGTTGAGACGAACGCGGCGAGGCGTTCGGCGGCGATCTTCAGCTTCTTGAGCGACGTGGCGTAGCTCATGCGCACGAATCCTTCGCCGCATGCGCCAAACGCCGACCCCGGCACGCAGGCGACGGCGTGTTCGTTGAGGAGACGGAGACAGAACTCCTCGGAGGAAAGCCCCGTACTACGGATATCGGCGAACACATAGAACGCGCCT
>CACZCD010000003.1 GCA_902779565.1 uncultured bacterium
AGACCCGCTTGATGATCTTCGCCGTATGGACATTGTGCTCGGCAATCAGCTTCGGCGTGTTCGCCTTCACGTTGTTCGACTCGTTCCACATCTCGTAGTCGCGCACGCGGTCCTTGAAGTGATTGACAAGCGCCTCGACCCACTTGTCCCATGCCTCAAGCGCTTCGCCAGACGGAAACGAGCTTCCCATCAGCGCCGCCGAGCCGCCGTTGACGTAGAGCGGATTGCCGTAGCCCGTTTCGAGCATCGGGTCGAGGCCATGCGCAATCGCCCAATCCACGATATCGTCGAGCCACTTGAAGTCATATTTCCCCTTCTCCTTCTCGCACTTCGCCCATCCCGCCTGAAGCCGGATCTTCCGGATGCCGAGGGCCGGCAGGAATTCACGGTACTGCTCAAAATCGGCGTAGTCGCGGTCGAGGCATTCGCACCCGATCGTCCACATCGAGTCGCCAACCTCCGCCGCCGTGCGCGGCGCAAGCGTGCCGAGACGCGGAAGATCAACCTTGAGCGGTACCTTCACCCTGTCGGGCGCCGTTGACGGCGCAATTCCATACGAGAACGCCGAGCAGGCGGCGAACATCAAAGCGATCATCTGTCGTTTCATGGGTTCAATCTCTTTTTGTCTTACAGTCCTATTTTCACGGCAATCATTCAGACGATCATCGTCCGACGACGCACTACCCCATCAGCAGATCGAAGTCCTCCTCGATCGGCGGGCGTCCGTATTCGCTGATCTCGTAGGCCTCCAGCATCTTCGGCAAGGGCTTTCCGGGATACTGTTCGCGCCAAGCGTCCGCAAATCGCGCGGCATCGCGCAGCTTCTTGGCGGCCCAGTATTTCTTGAGGTAGGCATTGCGGGCGGCGATGTTCTTCGTACGGTCTCCAATGGCGGCGACCTCGTCCTCGCAACCCTTGTCCCATGGCAGCCACTCGTAGAACTGCGAAACCTGGCAGTCGAGCGCATCGCACCACTTCTCGATGTACGGATCGCAGTCGATGAGAATGTCGGGACGCATGATGCGCGGCACCGTGAAGTCGTCACGCATCAGGATGATGAGTGGACGGCGGCGCAGGGCCTTCGATCCCTCGATCCAGTGCGGGCAGCCCAGCATGTAGCCGCAGTCCTTCACGAGCGTTCCGACCGTCCGGTGGTCGACGTGATAGTCGCAGTCACGATGGGTGATGACGATATCCGGCTCGAACTCCTGGATCTTGCGGGCGACGAGCTCGCGCGCCTCGAAGTCGTTCGGCACGTGGGCATCGCCGTAGCCGTAGATGTCGTAGCTGTCGAGGCCCCAGACCTTGGCGGCGTTCAGCGTCTCCTGGCGGCGTGTCGCCGCCGTCTCTTTGCGGCTAAGCTTGTGATGTCCGATATCGCCATTGCAGACGGCGACGAACTTGACGCGCGCCCCTTTGGCGATGAGCTTCGCTGCCGTGCAGCCGCACGTGATATCCGCATCGTCCGGATGCGCGCCGATGACCATGACGCGCTGCGGTCCGGGCGTGCGGGGAATCGAGGCCTTGACAGGCGGACAAGCCGCCACGTAGGTCTTTCCGCGTATGGTCCGCTGCCGGTCGGAAAGACACGTCGGCGCAGAGGACGCGTTGCCGGCCATCGCCCCGGAGGCCGCCAGCATGAATCCGGCACCAATAAATTTTCTTCTTTCGATGTGCATTGTTTTCTCCTTTAGTTGATAGTTGGTAGTTGATAGTTGGTAGTTGATGGCGGTAGTTGGTAGTTGGTAGTTGGCAGTTGGTAGTTGGCAGTTGATAATTGATGGCGGCAGGAACTCCCCCTCTAAGATAGAGGGGGTGGCCGTAGGCCGGGGGAGTATGACTGACGACGGGACCATACCCCCTCGCCCCTTCGGGGCACTCCCCCTGTCTCAGGGGGAGAGTTTGTTGTCACCCACTCCCTCACTCTTACACTGTTATCTTCATCTATCATCTGTCAAACACGCCCTGCCAAAAATGAATCACTACATCTCATTGCGATCAACATGATGCTATTTCATCAAATCCAGCGCGGCGCGCTCGGTGACGAGGCAGGGCGAGTCGTACGCCGGGATGCGCACAAGCGAAACGCCGCGCGAATGCACGATCTGCCGCTTCGCAGGAATCTCGTACACCGCACCCGTGAAGAGGTCCACCCAAACCGGATCCTTCAGCGGTTCGCCCGCCCACTCGAACACGGCAGGGCGCGTCGTGAAGTCGTCGGACGGCACGCCGAGGGTATCGATATGCGCCAGCCGCGTGAACTTGTCCTTGTCCGTCTGCCATTCCGGGGCCGGTATCCGCGTGCCGGTTATGGTCGGCACCCGGCGCGTCAGTCCGTCGCTTGTGTTGACCTCATTGAACGTCTTCTTCGTACCCACGTATCCGTGATCCCAGAACGTGAAGAGCCGGTATTTGCCGTCCTTGATGTATTCGTAGAGCGAAAGGCAGCGGTCGATCGTGGTGACCTTCGGCGACGGGACGAGCACCACCGAGTCGTCAAACACCGCAGCGACGTTCTGCACCGCGTAGTACGCCTTCTTGATCTGATAGACCTGATAGTCGGCGTTGGCACGAAGGATCCCCTTCCGGTTGAGATACTCGAACGGCGAATAGGGGCCATGGTACTGCAGGTCGCAGAGGGAATACACGCTGCTGCCGCAGCCGTGCCCGAGGTCGCCCAGCATGCGACGCATATCCCACTTCGCCTGAGAGTTCTCGCTCCAGGGATAGTTGGAGAGCGCAAAGCGGTCGCTCCATTCCGAGATGCAGCCGTTCTCGCCCTGACGCATCTTGGCCTTGGGTGCGTACTTCCGGCAGACCTCGATCAGCTTCTCCACCCGTTCGTAGGAGGAATCGGGGTTGTAGGCGTAGCCGTGGTAGATGTAGGTGTCGAAAAGGTCGATGCCACCCTGCTTCGCGATCTCCGCGATACAGGCCTCGAACGTCTCGGGCAAGCCGTGCGCACGTTGAGGTCGGCGATCCGCTCCGGCGGATTGCGCTTCATCCCGCCGTTGTCCGGCTCGTTCCACATCGCGTAGTCCCGCACGCGCCCCTTGTAGTGTTCGCCCAGCTTCTCGATCCAGATATCCCACTTCGCGAGACCTTCCGGCGTGCTGGGCATGCCGTCCGAAAGCCCGGCGCCGCCCGCACCCTTGTAGATCGGGTTACCGTAGCTGATGTCGAGAAGCACATTGATGCCGTGCGCATTCGCCCAGTCAACACAATGGTCGAGCCATGCGAAGTCGAACTTCCCTGGCTCCTTCTCGCACTTCGCCCAACCGGCGAAGAGACGGATCTCCTTGATGCCTAAAGGCACGATGTAGTCCTTGTACTGGTCGAAGTCCGTGAAGTCCCGGTCGAGGCACTCGCAGCCCACCGTCCACGGGGAACCCTTGATCTCGTCCGCGCTGCGCGGCCGCAGGGTGCCGATCCTGTTCAGGTCCACCTTGAGCGGACTCGGATTCCGGTCCGCCGACGTGTCGATCGGAGCGAGCTCCGTTCCGGCGAACCCGCACATGACAGCCGTAGCCACGACAATTGACAGTTTATTCATGATTTGTCCTTTGCTTTTTTATCTTCCTGTTGTTGTTCTTTGGAAATGGATTTCAAGCTCATCATCCGCCACGCCGTCGCGAGAGGCTCACCCTTGCCGCCAAACGCATTCACCGGACGCACCACGAACCGCAGAAGATGCCGCTCCGGCACCTCCTCCTCGGCAAAGAGGCATTCCACCGGCAGCGTATCCATCGCCGCCCCGTAGAGGTAGCGCGGGGAGAATACGCGCTTCTGCAGGAGGATGCGCTCCAGGTCGTCCTGCTGCAACTCAAGGGAGACCTCGTAGTCGTTGGCCCGCGGCGTCGTAGAGGTGGCCGGCGCGGCCGGAAACTTCACCGCATACATGCCATGCTTCTTCCCGAGCCGATCCTTGCCCTCGGTGGCGGCCAGCGTGATCCGCGCACCCTGCGGGAACACCGGGGCACGCTCCGTCCGTGCGCGGGCGGCAAACGAGAATGGACGCTGCTCCGGCGGGAGCCGGAACGATGAGAACGGCACGATCCAGTCCGGCCCCAACGGGATGTCATGCTCGAACTCCCAGCGCCTCACGACCATACCGTTCTCGTGGACCGTGCAGAAGAACCCCTGATGGGTGAGATGCGACGGATGCTGTGGCATCATCTGCACGGGCGGGCGCGGCGGACGGTCGCCCGTGTTGTAGCCGTTCTCGCGCCCTCCCGGCGTGCAGCAGTAGCGCAGCGAGGGCGTTTCGATGCAGGTGAACGCCCCCTGCCAAATGTTCTTCTCAAAGAATCCGCAGATGTGTCCATGGCCGCAGAACGCGATCGCGTTGGGAATCTTCGAGAGGAGCGCGGCCGACTCGCCGTTGTCGCGTCCGTGCGAACCTGCGCCGCAGACGGTGCCCAGCAGGAGCCGATGCTGGGAATAGAACACCGGCTTGCTTGGGTCAAACGTGTGTTCCTTCAGGAACTCCGCCAGTCCCGGCGAGGCGTTCCCGTGCGAATTGCCCGGCTCGCCCTTGGTGAAGTGGTAGAGGATGAACGGATAGCCCTTCACGTACTTGAGTTCGATCGGGTGCCACTCCTCCTTGAAGCAACGCTCCCAGATGGCCTTGCGGTCGCCGGTGAAGATCAGGTTCTTCCGGCGCATCTCCGCATCGGGCCACAAGGCGGCGGCCTCGGGACGGTCCACATAGTTCGTCGCCATGTCGTGGTCGCCATAGTGCATCAGGTTCACGACCGGCTCGCCGTCCGAACGTCTGCCGCCGGGGAAGACCTTGAACCAGACGTCTGCCGTGTTCTGGAGCTGCATCGCAAGACCGAAATGAGCGATGTCCCCGCTCACCAACACGCCATCAGCCTTCCAGCCATCGAGTTTCCGGAGCGCCTTCTCAAATACCGCCATCTGCTCGGACGAATGGATGTGGATGTCGGCAAGGGCGCCAAAGCGCATCTTGACCGCGCCCAGCGCCTCCATCGCCTGCGCTCTCCACGCGCCCATCGCCGCAAATGCGGCCGTACCACCCAAAAATGACCTGCGGTTGACCATCATTACCTCACAGTGACAATCATTCCCTTTGGAAGGATATCCAGAATAATCGCCGAGGCCGTCCGCCTCAATGCGTATGACTTCTTCCCAGCCGAACCGGCGTCCACGGAAAGGGTCAGATCCAAAGGAGCGGGAAGCGTGCCCGCCGAGAGGAGCGTGTACGAACCCGCCACGGCCGGCGGAACGATTGCCACCTCGATGGTGACGGCGGCGGGTAGGGAGACCGTACCGTTCGCGGCGACAACGGCATTCGCGGCGGCACCGGACGAAACGGTGGCGTCTATCGTGAACGACAGCATCTCGTTCGTGAACGCGACCGTTCCCGTGAAGCCCGAATCGAACTTCGGCGCGGCCGCCACGCAAGGCACGTTCACCGTGCCCGCGCCGGTCACCGTCGCCCCCGTGAAATCGCCATAGCCGGGAAGCGTCGTTCCGCACCACTTGCGCATCAGGTACGCCTCCACGAGGTTGCGCTCGGAATCCTCAAGTTCGCGCGAGAACATCAGCATCTCGCCCAAGATCTCGCCCTGCACCTCGCCCAGCGCATTGGTGTATGTGTTGCGCTGGTAGTCGCTGAACACGCCGAGCGCGAGATCTGTCCCGAACACCGTGGAGAACACCTCCTTGCGCCCGTTGAACCCGCGAACCGTCGCATTCACCGCCACGCCATCAAGATAGACGGCGGCGCTCGTGTATTCACTCTTGGCGTCCGACGGCCAGATCGGGGAGGTGTAATCGCTCTTGGTGAATTTCGCGGCGGCATCGCTCGCCGCAATACGCTGCCCGAGATCGGACCTGGTCACATCCACCGCAGTTCCCAGCGGCGTGCCGCCACCACCGGACGAATCCATCGCCATGATCACCGTACGCACCGGCATGGGCGATATCGTCGTGGTGTCAACATTGTTCGACCACTGGTTCAACCTGATAAGCGCTCCGTCGGGATAGACCTTTCCAATGGCACCGGAAGAGCCGGCACGCAAGTCGAGCCAGCCGTCGTCTCGCCGGTAGGGTCCACGGGCAATGGCGTTTGCAAAGATCATCCAGGCACCGTCAGACTTGCCCAAGACACGATCATTCAAATGCTTCACCAGCGAGGGTGAATAAGAAGAACTATGAAAGTCCATCGAACTCCGCACGGATGGATCAAACCAGCCGGTACGGTCGGCAATCGCCGCCACTTCGTCATCCGTTGGCGCCGCGCACACAGGGAGATCAAGCGTGTGCCCGGCGAGGGCGACAGTGCCGGTATAGACGCCGCCGAGCGCAGCATCCGTTTCAAGCGCGATAGTACCCGCGCCATAAACGCGCGCCTCAACGGGTTGGAGCAGGTACCGCCCTTGTACTGCGACGCCAACCCCCACTTCTCCGCAAGATAACGCTCCACACGAAGGCGCTCCGTGTCGGTAAGCTCCTCGGTGAAAATCAATATTTCGGCGACATTCATGCCGCCACCGGCATTCATGTTCGTATCATCAGGAAGTGCGAGTCCACTTATGGTGTGGGTTCCGGGATCAATCGTGACAATCTGCCATCCACCGTTGAAGTAGCAGTCCGTCGGATTCACCTGCGCCTCACCATCAAGCCACACGGCGCAGTCCGTGCAGGCACTAGGCAGAACCGGAGCTGACAGCGTCGCGTTCGCACGGGCGAAATCGCCGTTCTTGTTCCCGAGCACCGCTTTACCGCCGCCCGGCGATGAATCGAACACCATCACGACAAGCTTGACCGCAACGTTGTTCGCAGCTGCACCGTTGCGCGTAATCCGGAAGCGACACGCCCGAGCCTTTCCACTGGCATCACGGGTATCCAAGCTCATGTACGGCCCATTCCAGTCGCCCGTCACACGATGCGGACTGATGTAGTTGGCCGAGTTGTTCGTGGGCAGACGGCGGAACGCGTATGATTGCGCCCCTCTCACATCATGCCAGTACTCCACGACCGGATAAACGTTATTCTTCAAATCTCCATACGCCACCGTGTAGGTCATTGCATTATCGTCATAGATGTTCTGCGTCCACGACCCCTCGGCCGACGCATCGCACCAGAGCAATGCGCGGTTGAGAATATTGGAGACCGTGCTGGCAGCCGCCAACGTGAGCGCGCCGCCGTTCAGGCGTATGGACGGCGAGTTGGTGCCATCAGACACGACACGCGCCGAAACGGACGAATCAGCAAGTTCTATCTCGTAGCCCGGCGCAAGGGAGGACACGGTGTTGTCCGAACCGGAAAGCGTAATTGTCTTGACGCCCGTGACACCAACATCGATGTTGGCAAGGTCGTATTCGCCGAGCAGGAACAGGCCGCCCGCACCCGTCTTGATCTCATGAATTCCCGAAACAGACGATGATGCCGCCACGCTTGCCCCGTAAACAACCCGGCCGTCCGCACCAAGTGCGGCGAGCGAAAGCGACGATGTGTAGCGTGAATCGCCAGAAATGCTGATCGTGCCGTTCGCCGCCGAGAGCGTCAACGCGCCGCCGCGTTCCACTTTTATGTTTCCGCCCGTCGCCGTGCCAGTGGTTGTCATGGAGGAAGTGCCGGTCGCATACACGGCGGCACTGTCCACACACGTGAAATCGCCGACCGACGTGCCAGAGGCAAGCTGGAGCCGAGCCTTGTTGGAAGAGAGGCTCAATGCCCCGGAGGTGCTGAACGGATTTGTGAAAGTCACTCTATCTTTCTCGCCTGCGTCCCAAACATAGCTATAATCCCCGTAAATATCCATGCTTACAGATCCGGAACCCGAAAGCGTTCCCGTGAAATCGCCCGCATACCGGCTTGCGATTGCGAACTTGGCGGTGCTGTCCGTCAGCACCACGTCGTTCGTGAACGTCCAGTCTGCTATAGGAGAGATGCTTCCGTAACCGGCAGACGTGTCAAGATGCAGCAGGGTGAACGTGCCGCCGGCACCGACGCGCACCGTTGCGCCGTCTGGAATCGCGCCATGCCCTGTCTCGATCAGCTGGAAAGAGGAAAACGCTATGTCACCATCTCCATCCTTGTATCTCTCAAGAACATCTGCACCATAGGCGTATATGCGGGCAGCCGGATCAAACGTGAAAGCCACCTTCTCAGCGTCCGGCAGACGAACCCACACCGATGACCCCTGAAATCTTACAGAACCGGTTGTTGCGTTGTCAGAAGAGTCCACAAACGAAATGTCATCAGCATCAAATACGGCGAAAGCCGAATATCCGACCCCTCCTCGCCCGAACCGGAATTTGCCGATGTCGCCCTTGACAACGATCTTGGCACCCTGCTGCGCGATGAAGCCACCCGAGAAAATGGGGCCGTCGCCACTTCGTGCCGTCAAGTCAAGGGTAAGCGTGCAATCTGCCGATAGGCGGAAACGCGGCTTTACGTCCACACCACCGTCATTCAAAATCTTCACGGTGCAATTGCCCGAACAGTCGATGTAGCTCGAATAGACGTTGAAGTCCTTGTCAACGTCTGTGCCACTCACGCTCGTCATCTCGAACGTCGTACCGTCGGTGACGTTGGTCGTCCATGCGGCAAATGAAGCGCTCGAGAACAGCGCCATCAGCCCGCAAACAATGATTTTCGCCCATTTCCTTGATTCCAACATGATAGACCTCCTTTAATTGGTTGTGTAGTTTATCAAAAATCCACTTTTGCGCCAAACCCATCGGCGAGATTGGTGACGCGGACGTCTGCGGCCTCGGTGAAGACATGCCGCCAGACGCCGTTCTTCACAACGCCATAGAACGGCTTTTTGCCCACGCCCTCCACACGTATCGGAACCATCACGTCCTTGTCGGGCGAGGTTACCGATACCTCCACGCCGCCTTTGCCGCAAACGGGCGAGACGCCCGTTTTCCCAGTACATTCCACCTGACTGGGACAACGGACATCTTGTCCGTTGCCGCCGCCCACGCGCTTCACCGTAGCGGTCAGCGCGCCAAGTTCATGGTCGCACGCAAGGAAGAGCCGCCCTTCCGCGCCGCCCAGCGAAAGCGGAATCGCAATCGCGCCGTCCTTCACCAGGCAATCGATACGTTTATGCGCGAGAAGATCGTAAACCGCCTTGGCATTGCGTTTCAGCGTAACGGTTCCGTCGATCGGAATCCCCTTGTCGAGAACGGTATCGAATACGCCCGCGTATTCGCCCGGACCGCGCTTGTCGTTAACGACGAACAGGAGATCGTACGCCTTCTCGCCACGCGCATGGGCGCAGATGAACGGGCTGTCGGACGTAACGCGAGGCGTGACGAACGCCGAGACGGTCTTCTTCATCTCCTCGACGGCGGCGCGGAAGGGACCCTCGAACGCAGCCGCGCCGAGTTTGTGCGACGGGGACGGCGCGCAGAACGCGGGAAGATTGGCGTCCGCCTTCAGCGCCGGCGCAAGCGTCGGGAATGCGACAAGCTTTCCGCCCTTGCGCTGGAAGTCGCGGAGGCGGACGTAGGCGCCCTCGGTCAGCACGTCCGCCTCCGGCATCAGCAACACCTTCACGCCTTCCGGCACGCCGTTCATCTCAACGTCTTCCTCGAAGAGGACAGACGGCGAGAGGTTCGCCGAGACCGCCGTCACGCCGCAGAGATGCGGACGGTCCCAATCCATGTACGCCGTGCCGGAAAGGATCGCGGACGCCCAGCCGGCGAAGAGGGCCACCTCCGACGCACGCTCCGGCACCGCCTTGAAAAGCGGTCCGTACGGGACGGCCACATCGCGGAAGAAATCGGCAATCGCGTTTTTCAAATCGGGGTTCGTGTACTGGTAGCCGGAGACGCGCGGGTCTATTTTTGATTTCTTGCTATTCTTCAGCTTGTCGGGATAGACGGCAGGGTCGAACACGCACTCCCAGCCATGAAACGAGAATCCGTCCGTCCGGCGCGAAGCCGCCGTCCAGAGTCCGATGCGCATAAGATCCGGCGGCATGGCGGGATAGTACGTCTTGCCGGGATACTTCTTCGCGAGCTCCTGCCGCACGGCATACCATTCGGGGAGTGCGACATCCTTCTTCAGATGCTGGCGGTTGGCGATGCGGACGAGGTGGCTGATGCACTGCAGACCCACAATCGTCAGCTGTCCGGGCGTCCCCCTCGCGACTTCGTTGATGTGCGCCATGTCAAAGCCCACGTTCACCGGCGAGTCGTTGTAGGAGTAGAACCACTGACCGACCATCTCCATGGCGCCGCCGCAACCGAAGAGCGGCGGCGTGCGAAGGCATGGCTCGTATTCGGTGAGCACACGGCGGCCGCCCGTTTCCTCCAGAAACCCTTCGACCATGGCGTCCGCAAACGCGTTCCATCCGTCGCCCTTCTGCCAGAACCAGCGGTAGAACGCGAGCACCGGATGATGCTCCGAGACGATCCGGTTCGCCGGGATGTCCTTCAGGTCCTGCCAACGCGGCGCGGCGCGCCCCTTGGCCTCCGGCGGCACCTCGCGCCCCGTGTCGGCGCGATACGCCGCCGCGTTGCGTTCGGTGAACGAGGGGGTCGTGCGCAGGCGGATTTCGCCGCAGGGACGGAACCCCGCAAACCCCGGCTCGCGGCCGATTTCCTTCGCGATCTTGCGGATGGCGCGCGTGGCCGCCGTCTGTGCCGCGGGTTCCGCCGCGTCGAGTTCATACAAGCTCGCCTTACCCGGCACCTTTTCGCCTTTCCGGTCGATGCGCGGATAGCGCGTGGCAAGCTTTTTGTCACGCCCGTAGCCGCACGGGAACAACGCCGCCGCGCCCAGATCGCCGATGCGCTTCATCCGGCTCCGCGACAGCTCGGCCAGCGCCTCGCTCCACGCGGGGTCGTCCGTCGTGAAGTCGCAACGCGTCACGCCGCTGACAGGGAAGCAGTTGAAGCCCATCTCCGCAAACAGTTCCATGGTCCCCTCGCTGGGAGGACCGAAACGGCGCTGCTGGTCGTCCGGATTGACCGGCAGATACGCCAGCGGCGGCGGAACGCCGCCCACGATGAAGAACGCGCCGTCGGACGGGAGATCGAGCGCGTACTTGCCGTCACGTTCGCGCTGAGGCGTCACCTCGCCGTTCGGCCCGTAGATGCGCACGCTCCCGTTTGCGCGGAAGCGAAGACGCTTCGCGCTGGGGTCCTTGCCTTCCGGATCCCATGCCGCCGCCACGAGAACCGCCGTATCGCCGGAATCGTCCTGGGCCTTGAACTCGCCAATCACGAGCTTGCCGTCGCACGAAATCTTGCGGACAGCCGTGAAATCGCGCCAACGCACGTCCACCGCGTCGCCGAGCGCCTTGCGCTCCTCGCCGGAGAACCCCTCGAAACGCGTGCCGATCTGGCGGAAACGGGCGAAGTCCTTCGTCAACGCATGGAGTTCGGCGTTTACGGTGCGGACGCGGTCGTAGCGCGGCGTCTTCGAGCCATCCTTCTCCAGGATGTTGTTCTCCCACCATGAGGGCGTGTAGCACTCCCATACGACCCGGCGCGTGCCGAATGCGAGCGCGGTGAACGCCTGGTACCGGAGGCGCGGCAGATCCATCTCAAGCTCCTTGAAGAGCGAGTTCGCCTGAAGGCAGAACGCAAGGCGGCGGTTGTATTCGCGGCAGGCACGCGCGACGATCGAGAAGTCCGCAAGTCGGCGCAGCAGGTACGATTCCACCTCGGCCGGCGGCGCGGAGTAGGGATAGAAGTCGAAGCTGACCTCTTGCATCGTCGGGAACAGTTCGCAGAATGTGCGGATGTAATCCTCGTAGGAGGCGGTGCCCAGCTGCTTCAGGCGCTCTTCCGGAGTGCGCTCGATGTGCGAGCCGTAGCTCGGGAAGAGGTTCAGAGTGAACTCTACACCCCGTTCCCCGTTCCCCGTTCCCCGTTCCCCATTCCCCGTTCCCCGTTCCCCATTCCCCAGTTCCCCATTCAAATATTCCACGACCTTCGCGTAGTGCGGAAGATCGCTCTTGCTCGGCTCGTCGCCGATATCCATCGCGAGGATGGCGGGATGCGGAACGAACTTCTCCTTCGCCTTCGCATACACCTTGAGCGGACGCTTCTCGTGCATCAGCCCCGCCCATTCCGTCTTGCCGCCCCACCAGCCCGGCACGACGCCGTTCACGACGGCCTTCACGCCGTATTTCTCGAGAAGGTCAAGCGTCTCGCGGTCGGAGATCTTGATGCACCTCACGAAGTCCGCACCGATCTCCTTGAGATCCTTCACGCCCTGCTCGTTGCAAACGGCCTTGCTGAAGCCGCTCACCCCGACCAGAAAAGCATCATCACTCTGTGTCGCACAATCGGCGAAACCACCGATCCCCACGGCCAACACAGACATCACGATAGACCTTTTCATTTGATCATCCTTTCTGCATTTCGATAACAAACATTCTCAAGCATCGGGCGAAGCAGCGCTTCGTCGGATGGGAACACGCCGGCGGAGACCTTCTCCGCGACCCATTTGCAGAGAATGCGGCGGAAGTAGTCGTGGCGGACGAACGAGAGCAGCGAACGCGAATCGGTCGTCATGCCGATGAAGGTGGAAAGAACCCCGTAGGCGGCATTCTTCTCCAAAACATCGCGGATGCCCTCCTCGTGGTCACACCACCACCACGCCGGCCCCAGCTGCACCTTGCCCGGCAGGCCTTCACCGTTGAAAGATCCCGCCAGCACGGCGAGCTGCGCATGCGCCTCCGGATTGAGCGACATGAGAACGGTCCGGGGAAGGGATCCGGCCTTCTCCAGCGCATTCAGGAATGCCGACACTGCCGCCGGATCGACCGGCGCGCGCATCCCGGCGAAGCCGCCAGCCGCCCCCGCCGCCGCACGAAGGCGCGCCGAGGTCTCGCGCAGCGCGCCAAGGTGCAGCAGCATCGTCCAGCCATGCGCCGCCGCAAACGCGGCAACCGTCGAGAGTTGAGCGTTGAGAGTTAAGAGTTGAGCAACGTCATCAACAGAGATATCAACAATGCGACATCCAGCGGCGTGAAACTTCTCAAGCGTTTCTTCCGGCACCACATCCCCCGCATTCATCCGCAGCGACGGCACAATTGAGGGTTGGAGGTTTAGAGGTTTAGAAGCTGTTCCATCCGAACTTCCAGACTTCCAAACTTCCAAACTTCCCAGTTCTCCTGCCCCGACACAAGGACTCATGTATTCCACGCCGAACTTCGCCAGCATCTTCGAGGGCGTCCAGTCGGCAAGCGAGACATTCTCTAGATCCCGCCACCATCCGCTGCTTCCCGTCCCCCGTTCCCCGTTCCCCGTTCCCCGCAGAAACGTCAGTTCCTGCTCTGCCCATGCGAAGATCGGGTTGCCCACGAGCTTCGGCAGCGTGCGCATCCAAACCGCCCACTTTTCATCCTCCGGCGCATCGCCGGTGATCAACCGTTCCGGCTCACCGCAGATGCGCATCGCGCGGTGCTTGTAGGGATCGGACTTCACCCACACCTCGTACAGCGAACCGAGCGGTTTGTCCTCCGCCAGCATCCGCATGTCGAGATGGTTGTGCCAATCGAGGATCGGCATATCCTTCACCCAGGCATAAAGCGTATCAAATGTCAGCATGCGTTACCTTTCTACATTGAAGTGTCTTTCACCATTCCAAAGCTGTCATGAAGTTGTCTCTCCCGGAAAAGGGTTTTGAGGGATCTGGTGCCTACAGATCGAATACAACCATGAAGGCGGCCGAGTTTTTGTCAGGTTTTTCAAGGAGCACCTTGTTGCCGTCCCAGGAGACGTTGCAGGGTTCGGCATTGCTCTTCTGGCTCAAGACGAAAGCCTTGGGCTTCTTCGACAGATCCACGCCCTTGACTTCCGCCGTGATTGAGGTGTTGGTGCTGCGATAGTCGGAGACGAGCAGTGCCGCCTTCCGGCCGTCGGACGACTTCACGGCCAGCGTCGAGACCGAATTCTGCATTGACGCGCTCGCGCAGATCCCTCTGTATTGCTTTAGGATATCGCCGAACAGGCAGAGGGCATACCAATTCTTGTTCTTGCCGGACTCCTCGAGATACCCCCACAGACCGTTATGCGCACAACCGTAGAAATAGGCCTGATCGATCTTGGACGACTGAAACTTGATCAGCGAAGAGAGCGTGAAGCAGGCGGAGTCAATGCCGTTCGGCGATGCCGGCCCTGAGAACACGCGCTTCCGAACCTCGGGGTCCGAACTGCGGAGCTCTTTCCAACTGCATCCAAGGTAGTGCCATTCATCCACCACGAGCTCACAGCGGGGATAGCCGAATTCGTCACACAGCGCGCGCGCCTCCTCAGCCTGGCTGACGATTGCGTCAGGATCCTTCCCGTAGTAGTGCCAGGAGATGAAGTCAGGGGCAAGATTTGCGTCCTTGCAGGCTTGCAGGAGCGGTTTCAGATAATCGACCTTCAGGCTGCAAAGGTCTGGCCCACCCACCTTGATTTCGGGGAACTCGGATTTGAGGCGCCTGAGGCATGTGACGAAAAACTTGATGTAGAGGTCGCGCATCTTTTCCTTGTCGTTGCCGCCTTCTGCATCCGGGAGCCGCCAGAGGAAGTCGATCCCGTCCGGCTCACACCAGATACCCCAGTATTTGATGTTCCACTCGTGACCGTCGGCCCATCCTTTGTTGTAGTGACGGACGATGCCGGCGAAGATCTCCGCCGTATGCTCGAAATCGGCTGGCACGGCGGTGTTGTAGAAGAAGTCCTTGCCGGTATGCTCAATGGAGGTCCCCAGACGGTAGAAGATGTCCAACCCGACATTGCGGGCAAGGTTGATTAAGTGGTCTGAAGGCTTGAAGATATAGTTCTTCGGATCAGAGGCGTCCAGATGCTGGAGCGGGAATATCAGCTGGTAGTCTATCACGGGCTGACCGGCATTGATCAAAGCCCAGTCGTGGGTGCGGGCATAGGTCAGGTTCATCGCCGCGATGTCATTGTCATCGTTCCTGAACGCGCGCACACTGGAGCGTGGCGCCCAGCTGGCGGAGTGGAGCGCCCGGCGCAAGCACCCCGTCTCACGGGTGAAATCAACCATCACACGGGAAGTTGTCGAACTTTCCGCGCCAAACGCCAGGCAGATCATTCCCATAAAAAAGATCAGGCACAGAAGGAGTCTGCCAGCCGGTTTTGCGTGCCGCTGCCCAAGCAGCGCAAAGAGCGCATCGCGCCCCTCCCGCTCACGCGCCGATGTCGGCAGGAAGCCGCCCAGCCAATAGGCCGCCAGGCACACCGCCGTCTGCGCGATGGTCGCGCCTTCCCAACTCATCCCAATCACATTCTTGAACAGGAACCCACCGATGACACCGCTCACGATGCAGGCGTACACACCCTTCGTGTTCGGGCGCCGCCAGAGGATTCCGAACACGCTCGGAATCACGATCGGCACGCCAAAGAGCGCCATCAGGAGCTTGTTCGCCTCAAACGCGCCGCCGAGCGCCGTGACGAACTGTGCGCCCACCGCCACGAGCGCCGCGACCGCAACCATCCCAAACCGCCCCACGAACAGCATCTCCTTCGCACCGGCGGACGGACGGATCAGCCGCTGGTAGATGTCCTTCGAAAAGACGCTCGAGGTCACATTGAACTCCGACGCGAGCGTGGAGAGCGTCGCCGCCAGCATGGCCGAGACCATCAGCCCGAGCGCACCCGGCGGCAGGAGCTTCGTGCAGAGCGTGAGATACGCCTCCTCCGGGTTGATCCCCGGCAGCATGTGCCGCGCCGCGATCGCCGGCAGCAGCGCGACTACCGGAAATACGCCGAGCAGCACCGCCGTGAGCAGCCCCATCTTGATCGCGCTCTTTTCGTCCGGCACGCTTTCGAGCCGCTGGATGAACGCCCAGTTGCCGTTGTACTTGATGAACACGATCAGGTAGTAGGCGAAGAGGAACATGAACGAGCCACGATGGCCGTTGAAGGCGTTGAAGTGATCCGGCAGCGACTGCGACAGCGCCCCCAGCCCACCAACGGCATTGAGCGAGAGGAACAGCATCGCGACGGCCGCCACAAAGAGGATTGTGCACTGGATCATATCCGTCACCAGCACGCTCCAGAGTCCGCCGGTGAGCGTGTAGGCGAGAACGATCAGTACGCCAAGCCAGATGCCGGCGGAAAGCGGAATGTTCAAAAGCACGCTTGCGATGAGCCCGAGTGAATAGAGACGCACCATGTTGTCCAAAACGCGGAACGCAATGCCGCACCAGCTGATGACCTGCCGCACGTCAGGCCCATATCGCTGCTCCAGATACTCCATCGGGGTTGTCACCTTCGCCCGCTGCCAACGCCACGCGAAGATCCAGGAACCCGCCACAATCGCGAACACGGTGCTCCAGAAGACGAGGATCGCCACAAGTCCGTCCTGATAGGCGACGCCCGCATGGGCGATAAACACGAAGGAGCTGATCATCGCCATGTAGGAACTGACGGCCCCCATCCACCACGGCACCTTCTTGCCGCCCGAAAAGAAGTCCTTCGAACTCTTGACAAAACGCCCCATAAACAGTCCGGATGCGAGCGTAATCGCGAAATACACGGCGATGACAGCGAAATCGAATCCACAAAGTCTGGTTTCAATATTCATACCACGGATTATAGCAGATGCCCCACCTCAAATCCATCCCATTCAAGAAAGAAAAGGCATCCCATTTGAGAAAGAAAACGGTACCCCCGTCCAACGGATTGTGCTACACTACGCACCCAATGGAAACGATTCTCTATTTTCAGCCGCCGTCCAAGACGAGCGCACCGGGAAAATTCGCCGGTGTCCAGGAGATCGCCGAGACGAACGGTCTGCATGTGCAGACGATCGACGGGTTCCCTTCGGCCGAGCGCCTGCGCGAACTGACCGAATTCTGGCGTCCCATCGGCGCCATCGCCGAATGCGGCAACGAATACACGGAGGTTGACGTCCGACTGTTCGGCAAGCTGCCGGTTGTGTTCTTTTCCCACAATCCGGACACGCTTCCGGCCAGGAGTTTTTCCGTCTCGCACGATTCCGTCGCAACCGCACGGCTCGCCGCCCGTGAACTGATGACGACGGGATTCACGAACTTCGCCTACATCCCCTATGCCGAACGTCGCTACTGGAGCGAGGCCCGCGAACGGGGGTTCTCGACCGCCCTCACGCTCAACGGATTCACCTGCCGCATTTTCCGCACGCCCTTGAAAGCGTCCGGCAGCACGGGGCGCCTATATGCGCTGCGGCGCTTCCTCCAGTCTTTGCCCAAGCCCTGCGCCGTGTTCGCCGCCAACGACGTCACGGCCGCCGAAACGATTGCCGCCGCGCGTTTCATGGGCATCGGCATCCCCGAAGAGATAGCCGTGATCGGCGTGGACAACTACGAGCAGATCTGCGAACACACATCGCCGCCGCTGACCTCCATTGAACCGGACTTCCGCAGGGGCGGAAACCTCGCGGCCATGATGATCCTCGCGCAGCAGCGCAAGGTGGACGCCCCTCGCCTCGAACGGCACATGACGTTCGGCCCCCTACGGGTGGCGCGCCGTGCCTCGACCCGGCTTCTCGCCGCGCAGGACCGATCTGTGAACGAAGCGCTCAGCCTCATACGCCACGAGGCCTGCGCCGGACTCCACGCCGAAAAGGTCGCGGGCCTCTTCCCCTGTTCGCGGCGGATGGCGGACATCCGATTTCGGAAGGCGACTGGACGCTCAATCCTCGAAGAGATCCACGCCGTACAGCTAGAGCGGGCCAAACAGCTGCTGCGCGACACCTCGATGCCCCTGAAATCAATCGCAGACTTCTGCGGGTTCACCCACCCGAATTCCCTGCGAAAGTTCTTCCGCCACGCAACAGGCATGACGCTCGGCGACTGGCGAGCAACCCAGACGTAGCCGACAACGCGGCCAAGACCAGCGGACCGAGCGCACCGTCGAGGCCCGGCACCCTCTGCGCGGGGAAAACAAAGCACGAGACCTCGGCCGCCGACCGAAGCCCCGTGTCTTTCAGCCTGCCGCGCAGACTTACTTGTTCTTGTGCCGCTGCGCCTTCATGCGCTTGTCGTATTTATGCTTCGACATTTTTTTGCGGCGTTTCTTCTTGATGGAACCCATCTTGATTTCTCCTTTGGTTGACGTGTCCTAAAAGATGACCTTGTTCAGCTGAAGCTCGATGAGACCGGTCGCGCCGGCGGCACGGAGCGTCGGGATGAGATCGCGCACGAGCCGCTCCTCCACGACCGTCTCGACGGCGAACCACTCGGGATCGTTCAGCTTGTTGACCGTGGGGGCGTGCAGCGCCGGCAGCGCCTTCACGATCTTCGCCAAATTCTTCGCCGGCGCGTTGAGCTTCAGCAATACGCGCTTCTGCGCATCGAGCGCGCCCAGAAGCAGCATCTTCAGCTGCTCGATCTTCGCACGCTTCGCGGCGCTCTTCCACGCCTTCTTGTTGGCGATCAGCCGCGTGGTGGAGGTGAGAATCGTATCGACGATGCGGAGGTTGTTCGCACGGAGCGACGAACCCGTTTCCGTGAGATCCACGATCGCATCCACCAGCTCGGGGGCCTTCACTTCGGTGGCACCCCAGCTGAACTCCACATCGGCCTTTACGCCGTTCTTCTTGAGGTAGCGCTTCGTGAGACCGACAGCCTCCGTTGAGATGCGCTTCCCGTTCAGGTCCTTGACGGACTTGATCTTCGAGTCGTTGGGCACGGCCAGCACCCAGCGCACGGGGTTTGACGTGGCCTTGGAGTAGTTCAGCTCGCAGACCTCCTGCACGTCCGAGCCATTCTCATAGACCCAGTCGTAACCGCAGATTCCCGCATCCAGAAGCCCCAGCTCCACATAGCGGCTCATCTCCTGCGGACGCAGCAGCCGGCACTTGATCTCCGGATCGTCAATCGACGGAATATAGCTGCGGGATGAGCACGAAACATTAAAGCCCGCGCGCTTGAACAGCGCGAAGGTCGATTCCTGCAAGCTCCCTTTCGGGAGACCGAGAACGATTGCCATCTACCGAACTTTCTCCAAATAACCGAAAAAACGCGCGCATTATACCAAAACACCCTTCCCGCCGCAAGCACGCACTTGTAATTGCACACTTTGTACGAGGGATTCCCCTCCTGTGGCCGTGTTGATTTGCCGGCCTACACGCGTTTACATTCGCGGCGCGTGGTGCTACTTTCGTCTGCGGGGTTTCTTTGCACGAAGCAGAAACAGCGCCCCGGCACAAGCCGAGCCAAGGGCGTCGCAAAGGATGTCCTTCTGCGCATCCCACTCGTCGCCCTGCGAGCCCAAAAACGCCGCGCCCGCATCGCCGCCGTCGATGACGGCGTACTGCCATTCGACAAGCTCCCACAATCCCGCCATCGCCACAACCGTCATGATGGCGAAGAACGCCGCGAACGCCGCCGACTTGACCCAGCCTTTCCGCAGGAACAGTTCGGCGAACGGGAAGGCGAACCAACCAACCGTAAAGTGCGCGATCCGGTCATAGGGATTGCGGACGAGGCCAAGCGGTTCCATTAGCCAATCCATCGGCACGAGCTCAAACGTATAGTGTGCGCCAACCACCTGGAGCATCATCCAGACAAAGAAGCAGGCATAGGCCGCCGTCGAGAAACGGAACTTCCTGCGGGTCGCAAGCAACACCACCAGAAGCCCCAGCGCCCAGAACAGTTCCGTCAGCCATACGGTAACGCTATGCGGCCCTATCGCCGATATTGCGATGGCGGCAAGAACCACCACCAACATCGTCATCTCGCTTCTTGCCGTTCCGTCTTTCATTCGTTTGATGCGCGTGCCGCCCAACCTCTTCACGCTTAAAGGCCGAGCAGCTTGGCGGCGTTGTCGTGGTAGATGCGGCGAAGCGCGTCTTCCGGAAGGTGCGTCGCGCGGATCTTCTCGATCTCCACGCTCGGCTCATGAAACGGCGAGTCGATGCCAAAGAGAACCCTATCCGATCCAACAGTGTCATACGCCTCACGTATCTTGATGCTCATCGGAGAGCCGGAGGTGTCGAGATAGACGTTGGGATACCGTTTCGCGGTCTTGAGCGCCGCATCAACATACACGCCATGCGCGTGGCCCATGTGCAGCATCACGACCGGAACGTTGGGATGACGCTCGACGAGCCATCCGATCTGCCACGGCAGGGAAAACGGAGGATGGCCACTGTGGATGAATACGGGAACGCGCAGTTCCTCCGCGAGATCGAGAACCGGATCGACAAACGTGTCGTCCGCGCAGTAGGCATCGAAGAGCGGGTGCAGCTTGATGGCGCGGAAGCCGTCGTGCTCGACCAGACGGCGGATCTCGGCAAGCGCCTCCGCGCCGCCCGGCTTGACCCATGCCACGGGCACGATGAGCTCCGGCTCCTTTTGGAAGACGTCAAGGACGGAAGCGTTGTCGTGGCAGCCCGCGCCTGTGAGGAGCGTCTTTTCGATGTTGAATTCGTCCATCTGCTCCTTGAGACGGATGAGGTCGAAGTCGAACCGCGCCCACGATCCGAAATTGCCGATGTGCGAATGTGCGTCGATGATTTTCATGCGTGTCTCTTCTTTGGGATCCGATTAAAGATGCCAGTATTTTACCATAAATCTTGTTCCTTTCTTTTTGCCCGCGACGATCTGCACTTGTCCCCTCATCAGTCATTCTCCTTCTCATTTTGGTCGTTGTCGGACGCTACGTACAAGTGAGAAAGGTTTACGTCGTAGAGAAAACGCTTCACATCCTCTTCTGTTATCTTCTTCTTTGCCATTAATGCAAGACGTTCGTATGGCATGCCTTTTTTGTTTCTGCCCTTGACAACGAAGAAACGCCGTCCGTCTCGCGTTTCAAACGAGAGCGATATGATGTCATTTACGCCGATCCTACTCCCTGAGTTGCCGAATTGGAAGAATACGCCATTCTCGGTAACATGAAAAATGTATGGCAATATATAGAGAGCCGGCAAAAGCACAGAGTAGACGACAAATATCATAATAGATGTAAAGACTATCCGCCCCCAGGTCAGTTGCTCCTGTGCCTCTGGGTAGATTATTCTGGCAACGACTAAAACGCCAAACACGATCAAGCAGTATACCCCCATTCTCCACAACGGCGGTAACTCCTTATAGCATTGGCGAATCCTCTCCTTGCGGATTTCCCAATCCCAAGGCTCTGTCCAAGATATCTTTCTGGGCAGAAGACTCATGCGTTGTCCTCGATCCAATTTCTTTTCGTACAGTTCCTTTGCCAATGGACGTATCTTTTCCAACCACAAATAGGTTTGCCCTATTCATCCTTCAGTCGTGATGTTTCTTATCTGCCGCATGAGCATGAAGTAGGACATAGTGCGTGGAGCGGCCTTGGCCTTCCTGTCGCAAAATACCTTTTTCGACCAGTGCGTTGATCTCGCGCGAGGCGGTATCCTGCGAGACCTTGCAAATCTTCGCCCACTTTGATGAGGTGAGATTGCCGTCAAACCCATCGAAAAGCCGGTTGAGCATCCCACGCTGGTTCTCATTGAAGACATCTGATGCGTGTTCACGCCAAAAATCGGCCTTGGCGAGAATGGCGGCAAGCTGCGTCTCGGCGGACTTCACCGCGCGCAAATGGCATCCAAGGAACCATTTCACCCACCGCGTTACGTCTAACGTGCCGCGCTGGGCGCGTTCAAGTTCTCCGTAATAGGAATCCTTCTCTTTCTGAATCTGCGACGACAGCGAATAAAACCGCATCGCCGACCGTTCTCCCTTCGCAAGCAGATATTCCGTAAGCGCCCGCGCAAGTCGTCCATTGCCGTCATCGAACGGATGCAACGTTAGGAACCAAAGATGCGCAATCGCCGCGCGAACAAGCCACGGAGCCGCGCTTCCCGCATCGTTCACAGAGTCAAGGAACATGCGAATTTCGCCGCTCAGCCGATCGGCATCCGGCGCAACGAAGTGGACTCGCTCCATCATTCCATGACGCGAGACGACACGCATCGGTCCCTCTTTGTCGTTCCGCAGTTTTCCGACAGCGATTCTTACGAGTCCCGAATAACCCGTCGGGAAAAGCGCGGCATGCCAAGCGCAAAGGCGCTTCAGAGTCATGGGTTTGTCCCATTTGCGCGTTGCGTCAAGCATCATGTCCGCCCGCGCCTCGGATTCATGCGAGACAGATCCCTTCGCGGCGGCAAGCGCAATCTCCATCCGCCGCGCCACGCTGGACCGCACATCGTCGCGGTTCAGCCGCTCGCCCTCAATGGCGGCGGATTGCAGTATCTCCGACGACAGCGCCTCGCATACGGCCTCCTGCTGCAGATTGAAGCCGATCGCGTTGAGCCGCCCCGAGAACTTCCCCAGCTCAAAGGATGCCGCCGAAAGTTCATCCTCTATTTCAGCGGCATCCCACCTTAAGCAAGGCCAGCCCTTCAGTTGATGGATAAAGCGCATCTCCTAATCTCCGTAAAATTTGCGGATATTATACCACACAATCTCCGCAACGTTTGATCTGAAACCGCTACTGGCGCTTCCAGAACGCGGTCCATTCCTCAATCAAGCTCTTGCGCATTTCCCCTTCCAGAACGGCCCGCATTGCCTCGTCGCGCCGCCGTGTGCGCACAACCGCCGCCATGAGATCCGCACGGAGGTTCTTGAACGGCTGGAACCGCACCTTGGGCGCGCCGACCTGAAGGAAATAGGCCAAGGACCAGGTGAGTTGATATTTCAGCTGCCGCTCTGCGCTGTTCCCCGCATAGAATTCCGGATAATCCATGTCCAACAGGGCCGGCAGCGATTCCGCCAGCACGGCAGCATTCTGCTGGATGGCCAGCACCGCATCGGGATTACGATCGAACACAAGCTCGCCCTCCATGTCAAAGTGCGTATGCTCGAAAAGCTCCGCGTGCCCTTCGTTGAACCACGGCGGCGTTTGGATCATCGAGCAAGCATAGTCGAGATGCTGGTGGAGCGCCTCATGCCACACGGTGCGCAGCAGCGTTTCGGATCCACCCGGCGGGTAGTAAAGCACAAGCTCGCGATGCTGCGGGCTCCAGAGCGCCGCCGACCATTTCATCTCCCATCCCACAAAGTTGAGGTATTCTTCGCGCGATCCAAAGATGCGCACCGCCGCAAGGTGAGAATCCTTGATGAGTGGCGAAGGCAACGCGGCGCGGTAGGCGGCCTGCAGCCGCGGGAGAGCGTTCGTGAGCGCCGCGAGAAACGGCCGCCGGTCCGTCTCGGTCATGTTGTCCACCACCACAACGTTCGAAGCGGAGGCGAAATGCCAATCTTCATAGTTGATCACGTTGCGGCGGTAATCGGCGGCCAGCAGATCCGTCTCACGCGGAGCTTCCTTCGACGGGCGTTCCTTCGGGCGCGCGGTCGATTCCTTGTCCAGCCACTCAACCGCGTCCAGCCACTGGTCGATCTTCTCGCCCGCCTCCGGATCGTCAGAAACGAGCGAGACCATGTACCAATCCGGCTTCGCCCGCCCGGCGGCGCGCGGACGGAACGCATACACGTATGCGTGGTCGTTGGTGGAGCTGTACTGCCAGAGCGCCGAAAGGTTCTTCCGCTGCGAACGGCGTGGCTCTAAGCGCTCGGTCACCTCCACAGGCGCGAGCAGATAAACGGCTTCGTCAAGATGATCAAGGTCCTTCGGCCCCAACGTGGCTTCACCCGCCGGTGCCGCGTCGCCGTGACGCACGGCGTAATCCGCGCGCGTGCGCGTCTCGCCGCTGTCGTCCGGCACCTTGCGCGGAATGCGACAGATGGAGAAGCAGTTGCCATCGGCATCAATCCACCGGGCGCGCAATGCCTCCGCGCGCCAAAGCTCAAAGACGTCAAACCGGTCTTCCAGCCAAGTGCCCTTCTGGTCGTTCACGATGAAAGCCGTCGCGGAGGGCATTGCCACCGGATCGGCCTTCGCGTTGGCCAATGCCGAACATTCAAGCGCCAGATCGGGATATTCCGCCGACGGCAGGAACACGAGGCTCCCGAACAGAAACGTCAAAGCGGTACCGACGGCGCACATTCCCTCACCCCGATCACTGATCCTCGGTGACGCGCATGATCTCCTTCACGGAGGTCACGCCCTGGAATGCCTTGTGCCAACCATCCTCGCGGAGCGTCTTCATCCCTTTCGAGAGCGACAGTTCACGGATCTGGGTGGCGTTCTGCCGCTTGATGATGGCGGACTCGATATCCTCATCGACCTCCAGCACCTCAAAGATCGCGCGCCGCCCCTTGTACCCCGTCTTGGAGCAGTATTCGCAACCGACCGGATCAAACACCGTATCCTTCTCCGGCGGGTACGCAAGATCGTAGTACTTCATGTCGAGCGGAACCTCTTTCCGGCACTTCGGACAGAGCCGGCGCGTGAGGCGCTGCCCCATCACGCCCGCCACCGCCGACGCGATGAGGAACGGCTCCACGCCCATATCCGTCAGACGCGGGAACGCGCCGGCAGCATCGTTCGTGTGCAAGGTGGAGAACACCATGTGGCCCGTGAGCGACGCGTTGATGGCGATCTCGGCCGTCTCGCGGTCACGGATTTCGCCCACCATGATCTTGTCCGGGTCCTGACGCAGGAAGGCGCGCAGCGTGCGGGCGAAGTCAAGGCCGATATCCTTGTTCATCTGCACCTGAATGATGCCGTCCATCTGATATTCGATCGGGTCCTCCGCCGTAAGGATGCGAACATCCATCGTGTTCACTTCATGCAGGAAGGAATAAAGCGAGGTCGATTTACCGGAACCGGTCGGCCCCGTCACGAGGAAGATGCCGTTCGGGCGGCGAATGATCTTGTCCACCACCGAGAAGTCGCGCTCCGAGAAGCCGAGATCCTGCATCTTCACGAAATTGCCGCTCTTAGCCAAAAGACGCAGCGAGATGGATTCGCCCCACGCGCCCGGCATGGTGGAGACGCGGATATCGATATCCTCCCCGCCGATGCGGATGCCGATACGGCCGTCCATCGGCAGACGCTTCTCGGCGATATCGAGGTTGGACATCACCTTGATACGCGAAATGATGGCGCTCTTGAGCCGGTTCAGCTGCGGCGGCACATCCACCTTGTGAAGCATGCCGTCGATGCGGTAGCGGATGCGCAGTTCCGTCTCCTGCGGTTCGATGTGGATATCCGTCGCGCCCTGACGGTCGGCTTCGGCGATGATCCGGTTCACGAACTTGACGATGCTCGCCTCTTCGCCCTCGGCGCCCACGTCGATCTTCGAGATGGAACCATCCATGTCATCGACCGAGTAGCGCCCGTCCTCGAGCATCTTCTCGACCGCCTCGGCGCCCACGCCGTAGAACTTCTTGACGGCCTTGTCGATCTCCTCGGCCGGGGCGAGCGCAATGTGGACGGGACAACCCGCCGCGAGACGGAGCCCGTCGGCGATGGCCGTGTTGAACGGATCCGCCGCCGCCACGGTAAGCGCAGTGCCGTCGAAGCGGATCGGCAGCGCGTTGTACTGGTACACCGCCGAGGCCGGCAGCTTCGCGATTACGTCCGGACGCGGCTGGATCTTCTCGATCTCCACATACTCGAGACCCAGCACCCCTCCGATCTTCTCGAGGAAGACCGCCTCCTTTTCGCCGCCGAACTTGAGGATGCCCTCCAAAAGCGGCATCCCGGGATTCGCCGCCAGTCCGTTTTCGATGCGCTCAAGCGCGGCATCCGAATAGATGCCCGTCGCCCGCAACAGCCCTTCTGCCAATGTCGAAATCTGCTTCATCATTCCAAATTATGCCGCGTTGACGCTTCGCTGACGCATCCGCGCCCCTCTTTTATCGACTTGCCTTCCCCTCTTCCGCTTTTTCTCCAAAAACGCCCTTAAAAGATCTCGCAGTGCGGAAGCGCACCGACGAGCGGCTTCGCGTAATCGAGGAACGCTTTCGTCACGTCATGGCCGCTCTTGGCGATGAACTTGTCCGGCAGGGAGCGGGTGAACTTCGCCGCCGCCTGCGCGGGCAGCGCCACATACTCGGGTTTGTATGTGCGCCCCTTCGCGCGTTGAATGCCGATCGTCCCTTTCACAGGAACGTCCTTCACGCCCTTCGCCGCCTTGAGCGCCATCAAGACGGCGGCACAACCCGCCTGAACCGCCTCCATGAGATCGACCTCGCTCGCCACGCCCGGGAAGCTCCGCTGCAGGTAACCGAACGTGTCGGCGCGGACACGCTTGATCGCCGCCTTCGCCTTCAGGTAGCCGGCGAGATAGTCGCCCAGCGCACCGGTGCCGGAAAGCTGAAGGTTGCCATGCGAATCCTTCTCGCCGTTGGCAAACTTCTTGGCCAAAAGCTCTCCCTTCGCGTCGCGGATGCCTTCGGAGACGGCCACCACGCAACGGCCGTATTTCTTCATCGCCGCCTGCACGTCCTTCACGAAACCATCCAGCGAGAATGGACGCTCCGGGAGGTAGATGAGATGCGGACCGTCGCCCTTGTTCTCGCGCGCCAGCGCAGACGCCGCCGTAAGAAAGCCGGCATCGCGTCCCATGATGATATCGATCTTCACGCCGCCGAGTGCGCGGTTGTCGAGATCATCACCCTTGAGGGCGCAGGCGACGAAACGCGCCGCCGAAGCGAAACCCGGCGTGTGGTCGCAGCTGCGGAGATCGTTGTCGATCGTCTTCGGGATGTGATAGACCACAAGCGGATAGCCGTCTTTCTCCGCCTCTTCGCCCACGATGCGCGCGGCATCCGCCGAGTCGTTGCCGCCGATGTAGAAGAAGAATCCGACATTCAGGCGCTTGAACTCCTCGAAAATCTTCCGGCAATCCTCCGCCGTCGGTTTCAGGCGGCAGCTGCCAAGCGCCGACGAAGGCGTCTGCGCAATCGCCGTAAGCTTCTTGACGGAAACCTTCCGCAAATCGAGGTAGTCGCGGCCGAGAATGCCCTGAATGCCGTGACGCGCGCCGAGGATCTTGCCGATCTTCGCCCCCGCCTTCTTCGCCGCGAGGACGGCACCGACGAGCGAGCCGTTGATGACCATCGAAGGACCACCCGACTGGGCGATCACCATGTTCTTTGCTTTTCCTGCCATTGTATGTTCCTTATCTAAGTTGGTTGTTGATAGTTTGTAGTCGATAGTTTAACCTTTCAACCTTTCAACTTTTCAACCTTTCAACTTTTTAATATCCGCAGTTGAGAATCTCGTTTTCGAGTCCAAAGGTCGTGGCGATCAGCGCCGAACGGATCCACATGCCGTTGCGCATCTGCCGCCAGTACATCGCGCGCGGATCATGGTCACAGCATGTGGCGATCTCGTCGCGGCGCGGCAACGGATGCATGATGATGCCGTCCGGCTTCAGCAGCGCCAGCTCCTCCGCCCCGAACTTGAAGCGAGAGGTATCGATCTTTGCGGACTCGCCCTTGGCGGAATCCCACTCGTCCTGGATGCGCGTCATGTACACGGCGTCCGAGGTCGAGACGGCTTCGCGGAGATCGTTCGAGACATCATACGACACGTTCTTTTCGCGGAGGATGGCGAGGACATCTTCCGGTACCTGAAGTTCCTTCGGGGCGACAAACATCTGCCGGATGTTCTCGAAGTTGGTGAGCAGGTAGGAAAGGGAACGGACGGTACGGCCGCGCAGAAGGTCACCACAGAAGGTGACGGTGCGATTGCGGAGTCCCCCCTTCGTCTCGAAGGAACGCAAGAGCGTGTAGATGTCGAGGAGCGCCTGCGTGGGATGCTGGTCCTTACCGGAGCCGGCGTTCAGGATCGGAACCGGACGGTCGCTGTTGGAAAGTTCCCACGCCATCTTCTCGGCAAGCCCCTTCTCCGGCGTGCGCATGATGATCATGTCAAAGTAGGAGGAGAACGTACGGATCGAATCCTCCTTCGACTCGCCCTTGAACTCCGAGGAGATCGCCGTGTCGCGCACCGAACCAGTGGTAAGTCCCAGAATCTGGCACGCCGCGAGGTGCGAGAGGAACGTGCGCGAACTCGGCTGCGTGAAGTAGAGCATCGCGCGCTTGTGCGGCAGGAACGACTTGAGGAACAGCGCACCTTCGCGTGACTTCGAGATGAAGCGGATGCGGTTGGCGAGCGCCGCGAGCCGTTCCAGCAAAGGTCGATCGAACTGCTGCGCGAAAAGCGTGTGGTACGGCATACCCTCGCCGCCGGGACGCTCCAGATACGGACGCTTCGCCTCTAACGGCAGCGCCTCAAACTCCTTCCACCCGATTTCCGTCAGCTTAGCCATCTGCTTCTCTCCTTAAGTGCCTCTAATTATACCATAAAATGGCGAGGCGAAACTCACCCGTCTGCAGATGGAGCACTGCGCCCCTGAACGGCAACACAGAACGGAGAAAAGGACAGGCCGTCCTTTATGCGTCGGGCCAGAGCTCGTGGGCCATTTCGCGGAGCTTGTACTTCTGGATCTTCTGGGAGGCAGTCATCGGGAAGATGTCGAGGAAGTGGACGTACTTCGGGATCTTGAACCACGAGATCTTGTCCTTGCAGAACACCTGTACGTCATGCTCGGAGAGGGTCACGCCATCCGCCGGGATGATGAACGCCGCCGGCTGTTCGCCGTACTTCTTCGACGGACAACCCACGACCGCGACATCCTTCACACCGGGCATCGTGCCGAGGAAGTCCTCCACCTCCTTCGGCGAGATGTTCTCGCCGCCGCGGATGATGAGGTCTTTCAGACGCCCCGTGATGTAGTAATAGCCATCCTTATCCATGCGCCCGATGTCGCCGGAGTGGAGCCAGCCGTTCTTGTCGATGCACTTCGCGGTCTGCTCGGGCATGTTGTAGTAGCCCTTCATGTTGTTGAAGCCGCGGCAGCAGATTTCGCCATCCGTGTCGAGCGGAGAGATGTTCCCCGTCTCCGGATCGATGATCGCGACCTCCACGCCCGGAAGCGCCTGGCCAATCGTCTGGCACTTGCGCTCGATGGACTTCTCGAAGTAGCGCGTCATCGTCATCACGGGGCCCGATTCGGTGAGACCGTACGGGTTCGTGATCTCCTTCATGAACATCTTGTCCTGCGCCTGCTGCATGCGGTGGACGGGGCACGCCGAGCCGCTCATGATGCCCGTGCGGAGCGAACGGAAGTCGAACCGGGAGAAGAGCGGGTGGTCGAGCATGGCGATATACATCGTGGGCACGCCGTACGTGGCGGTGCAGCGCTCCTTCTCGATGGAGGTCATCACCTGTACGGGATCGAACTTCTCGAGGAACACCATCGTCGCGCCATGGTTCACGCAGCTCATCACGCCGAGCACACAGCCGAAGCAGTGGAAGAGCGGCACGGGGATGCAGACGCGGTCGCGGCAGGTGAGGTTCTGGCAGGCGCCGATCCAGAAGCCGTCGTTCGCGATGTTGCGGTGCGTGAGCTGCACGCCCTTCGGGAAGCCCGTGGTGCCGCTCGTGTATTGCATGTTCACCACATCGTTCACGTCGCACTCCCCCTGACGCGCGAGATAGTCGGCGGTCGTCGTCTCGCAGGCGAGGGACTTCACCTCGTTGAGCGAATACATGCCGCGATGCTTTTCGCCGCCGAGGAAGAACACGCGCCGCAGGTGCGGATACTTCTCGCACTTCAGCTCGCCGCGCGGCTGATCCTTCAGCTCCGGGACGAGTTCGTTGATCACCTGCACATAGTCGCAGTCACGGTAGCCGTTGATGATGAAGAGGTTCTCGGTGTCGGACTGCTTGAGGGCGAAGTCCATCTCGTGCGATTTGTAGTTCGTGTTGAGCGGCAGGAGGATCGCGCCGATCTTCGCCGCCGCGAACATAAGCACCACCCAGTGCGGCACGTTCGTCGCCCAGAGCGCGATCTTCTCCCCGCGCTTCACGCCGAGCGCCATCAGGCCCTTCGCGACGAGATCGACCTCCTCGCCGAACTCGTACCACGTAAGCCGGAAGTCGCGGTCGGCATACACCACGGCATCGTTCTCGCCGCAGCGCGCAATCGTCTGGTCCAGAAGCTGGCCGAGCGTGTATTCCCGTGTGATCGGCAGGTTGTGCCACGGCACACCTGTCGAAACGCTCTGCGTGAACGGCGGTTTGGTGGGCGCCGTCCCGAACGGATCTGTCAATTTGAACTCAGCCATATCATTCTCCTTCTTTCGGAAAACGGGTGTGTATTATACTAAATTCGGACAAATCCCGCAAAACCCCTCCCGTACAGCCTCCAATCAGGGCGCCGTTCGCCGAGGGAACGGCGGGGATTACGCCTTGCCGAGGGCGTCAACGGGGTTCTTGCAGGCCGCCAGAAGCGCCGGAACGAACGACGCGAGCAGCCCAAAAACATAGACGATCGCCACAACCCACACGACATCGGAGACGACAAGGCGATAGGGGATCGAATCAAGCCCATACACGGCCTTCGGGAACACCTCGATCCCGAAATGCGCCAGCTGATCCACCAGCGTCTGCAGGTTCGCCAGCACGCCCCAGGCGGCGAGCAGCCCCAGCACCACACCGGTTGTGCATTGGACGAGTCCATGAACCATGAACACCGCCATGATCCGGCGCTTCGGGAAGTGCATTGCCTTCAGAAGCCCGATTTCGGGCGTCTTCTGAACGGTCAGCACAAGAAGCGTGTTCATCACGCAGAAGAGCGCGACCACCGTGATGAGCATGAGCAGAAGCGCCGTCATGTTCTTCTCCACGGCCAGCGCATTGAACAGTTCGCGGTCGGCCTCGCGCCAGGTGATGAGACGGTGCCCCTCCGCGACCTTTCGGACATCCTCGCACACTCGGTCGAACACCGCCGGCACAGCGGGCTCGGCGCACTTGAGGTGGACGGCGAACACGCCGCCCCTGTCGAGCCCCATCAGATCACGTACGTTCGGCAGCGAGGCGACGGCAAAGCCGGAATCGTAGTCGCGCTGGCCCGACGAAAAGATGCCCGCAACCGTCCATTTCACGGGCAGCACGATCTCATCGCGGTCCACGAGCGTTTTCGGAGAATAGACCGTGACCTTGTCGCCCGTCCACACGCCGAGCTGACGCGCCAGATCCACTCCAAGCACCACCACGTCGCCGTCAAGGTCGTAGGTGCCGGACCGCGGCACGCCCAGGCGATACGCGCGGCTGAAACGGTCCGAATCCACGCCCAGCACGATGGGTGCCGAGACGCGCCCCTCATTCTCCAGCAGACAGCGCGTGTCAATCTCAGGCGTGACGGCCGTCACGCCCGGCACGGCCTCAAGGCGCTTCACGAGCGCCTCTTCGTTGTCAATCACACGCGCGTTGCCATAGGGGACTATGGAGATGTGCGGCTTGAAGTCGAGGATCTTCCGCTCCCAGAGATCGCCGAAACCGGTCATCACCGCGCGCACGATGATCACGGCGGCCACGCCCAATAAAACGCCCAAAACCGAAACGCAGGTGATGACAGAAGTCACCGAGCGTTTCGGCTTGAGGTATTTGAACGCGAGAAAAAGCGGAAAAGGCATCGCCTTTAGATCGTAAACACCGACACGTTGAACATTCTGTACTTGTTGCAGGTGTCGAGCGCGTACACGAGGTACTTATGGTACGAATCGAGCGAACAGCGAATCGTGACCATAGCGCTCTTCGACGTCTTCGAGATCTCGCGCAGGGCCTGATCGAATTGCTTCGGGTTCATGAGGCGGCCGTTGAACACGAGACCGCCGGAGCCGATGTCGATCTTCACCTGAGTGTCGTTCTCCTCGCTCGCCGAGGAGGTCGCCGGAGCCGGACGGTTCGCGTTCAGCTTCGAGAAGATATCCTCCTGCTTGATCGTGACGACGAAGAAGATGATGAGCTCGAACACGACGTCGATCATCGGCGTCATGTCCAGCTGCGGATTATCCTGCGGTTTGCGGGCCATGGGAATGCACTCCGTTATTTCGCCTTGTGTTCGTGGATGGCCATGAAGGAGATCTTCCAGATCCCGTTCGCGGTGCAGGCGTTCATCACGCGTGCAACGGCCTCGTGGCGCGCATTCTTGTCGGCGCGGATCAGCACGGGAAACTCTCCAAACTTGCGCTTGCGCTCCTTCACGCGCTGGCCGATCTGCTCAGGGGTGAGGGTGATATCGCCCATCGAAATGCGCCCCGTGCGGGCGACGTCCACGGTCATCTGCGTGGGCGGCATTTCCTCCGGGGTCAGCTCGATGCCGTGGCGCCCGTCCTCGAGGCGGATCGTCTCATCCTTCGCGTTGCACTGCGTGAGCGTGACCACGAAGAAGATGATGAGCTCGAACACGACGTCGATCATCGGCGTCATGTCGAGCTGCGGGTTCTCCTGTATTCTGCGGGCCATGGTTTACTGGCTCCCTTCCGGGATTCAGCCCTCTGCCGGCGCCGCTTCCTCGGCACCCGCATCCTCCGCCGCGACCTCCACGTTGCGGAGATTGTTCAGGAGCTCCATCGTGACGGCCGTCATACGCAGGATGAGGCGGTTCGCGTTGTTGCGGAGCATGTAGAAGATCGTGATGGACGGAATGGACACGATAAGGCCGCCCGCCGTCGTCCAGAGTGCCTGACCGATGGACGCGGCGAGCATCGAGGCGTCGCCCGCGCCGCCGGAAGCGAGCGCCTGGAACGTAAGAATCATACCTTGCACCGTACCGAGAAGGCCAAGGGAAGGTCCGAGGTTTCCGCACACCGAAATCCAGTTCAGGCGCTGCATCAGCTTCTCCTGCTCCAAATCGGACGCTGCGTTCACGGCCTCCTGAATCACGTCAAAGCCCTCTTCGACATGCTGGAACGCCGCCGACAGGATGTTGCTCATGCTGCTCGGCTCGTTCTTGCACGCATCGATCGCCTTCTGCACATCGCCCTCCGCCATTGCGTTCTGGACGTTCGTGATGAGCTTCTGCGGCATCAGCTTGCCCGGCTTCACGAGCACGAAGCAGTCCACCGCGAAGTAGATCGCCATCGCACCATCGCCGAACAGGGCAAACCACAGGAGCATGCCCACGATGCCCGAACCGAACACGATGTCGTAGAAGCCGCCACCGGATTTGGTCGTCTGCTTCGAGGTATCCGACTCGACCTTGTTGCCTTTCTCGTCAACCAGCTGTCCATACGAAACGGTCGCCACCACGGGAGCGCACACGCACCCGAAGAGGATCATTGCCGCCATCGTCGCTTTTCTCATCTTCTTCATGCTCATGTTTTTTTCCTTTTCTTTTTTAAGACGTTTCGGCCGATCGGCCGTTCAACCTGTCAAAAAAATCGACTTCCCCTTACTGTTTCGCCCACGGGCTGTTGGGATAGAGGCGCTTCAGCTCGCCGCGCATCTGGTCGGCGCGTCCCGCCTGACCGATCTTTTCGAAGCACTGCGCGGACTTCGCGAGCGCCTCGGGACGGAGCTGCTCGGCGATCTTGCCGTCGGTGTACATCAGCGCCACGCGGAGGTAGCCGTCCACGAGCGCCGCGCGGAGCGAGTCCGCCGACTCGCCGCCGGCGAGGATGAGGTCACCGCGCCCAATCAGCGCCGCGCCGCTCGAATAGCGATCGCCAGAGGTGGCGGCCTTCACGAGAAGCTTCTCCAGCTGATCCTTCTTGCCGAGCTTGACGAGCACCTTCCAGAAGATTGGCGCCAGCTCGCCCTTGTACGCCGTCTCCGGATCGGCGCGCACCACCGCCGTGCAGGACTCCAGCGCCTTGTCAGCGTTACCGGAGGCGAGATACGCATCCGCAAGATAGCGCGCCGCGCGAAGATCCCACTGCAGATGGTTGTACTGTTTCACAATGCCTGCGAAGTAGTTGATGGAAGCCGCAGCGCGCCCCTTCTCAACGTTCGCGACGGCCTGATCCCAGCCCGCTGGCTCGGCGATGTCCATCTCCGTGACGTCCGCCGGGGCGATCTCCGCCTCCATCACGGCACCGTTCTGCTTCTTGGTGACGAAATACGTCTTGGATTTGAGACTATAGCGCACAACGCCCTTGTGGGGCCCCTGGGCATCGGTGATCGTGCCCATAATATCGCCCGCTGCCGCAAACACCGTTGCGGAGACCGAAAGCGCAATTGCTGCCAGAATTTTCTTCATCGTTCTTTTCCTTTGCCGTTAAATTTGCCTTACAGTTCGGCTTTCGCTTGGTTGATGGCGTTCTGCACCGCCGTTTTCGCCTTTCCGTTCGGGAAGATGTCAAGATACGTCTCGCCGTACGACACAAGCTTCTGCGCGAACTCCTTCTTGTCCTCCTGCTTCGGCAGAAGCTTCGCCATAAGCGGAAGCGCCGTGGCGTAGCAGCGCTCGAGGTTCTTGAGCTGCTTGGGCGTCATCTTCGAGACGGGATGTTCGTCGTCCGGCTGATGCGACTGCAGGAACGCCTGGAAGCCGCCCACCGCCAGACGGAGCGTGGCCTCGGCCTCGGCCTTGAGCTGCATCGTCTCTTCGGCCTCCATCTTGCGGACCAGCACGTCCGAGGATTCAAGCATCATCTCGTCCTCAAGCTCCGGACGGAAGTGGCGAACCTTCTTGACGGCGCCCACAGCGGCGTTGAAGTACTTCGTGCGGAGATTGTTCTCGCGCTCCTTGCGGCCCTCCTCCGAAGCGACCTTGGCGAGCATCAGGTACGCATCCACGACCAGGGCGTTGCGGGCGTTCTTCTCGATGAACTTGTCGAGCGCTTCGTGCGCTTCGGCGTTGCGGCCGGCGCCGAAGAGCGCCTTGGCCTCGCCGATCTGCGCGCGCGCCGCGATAAACGCCTCGTTCGGCTTGCCCTTCGCGAGCTCGGGCGCCTTCTGGTAGAGCATCTGCGCCGTGTCGTACGCCTTGAAATCGACGAGCGCGTCGCCAGCGGCGATGAACTGCGAAGCCGTGTAGTTGCCGGACGTCTTGACCATCTGCTCGTACTGCTCCACCGCCTCGGCCTTGCGCCCCATGTCCATGAGCGCCTTCGCGAAGCGCGGCACGGAGTTCTTCGCCTCGTCGGACTGCGGGAATTCCTTGGCGAGCCGCGCGAACGCCTCCTTCGACTTCGCCGCGTCGCCCTGCGCCGTGTACACGGTGCCGAGCATCACGAGCGCCTGCGGCGCGAACTTCCCCTTCGGGCTCTTCTCAAGATAGTCGCTGTAGCACTTCGCCGCCAGCTCCAGAAACTTCTTCACGTCCATCTTGCCAATCGGCTGCTGCAGACGCTGCCAGGTGTCGCCCTCAAGGTACAGCGCGAAGTCGCGGCTGGTCGCCATCTTCGCCTTGTCTTCGGACGAAGAGAGCGGCGAGGCGAGGCCGGCCTCCGCATCCTTCACCGTCTGCCGGTAATCCTTCACGGCCGAAAGCACCATCACGGCTGCGGTCTTGCGCAGCGCCGCCGCCGATTCCTCCACCGTGTTCGTGGACGCTTCGGCGTAGAGGGCCAGCCCGCGGTTGCGCTCGATTGTCGCCAGCGAAAGGCGGCTCTGGACGAGATCCACGGCCATCTTGGCCTCGCCGAGGTACTGCTTCAGGTATTCGATCTGCTTCGCCTCCTCGCCAAGCTTGCCGTAGCAGGCCGAATTCATCTTGAGCGCATTCGCGCGGTGGGTGGAGTTCGAATACTGCGTGAGCACCGTATCGTAGTAGTGGATGGCCTGTGCGTAGTCTTCGGCCTTGTAGGCCGCCGTGCCGAGTGACATCGCCATCTGCGCCGCGTTGTAGTGCGTGGGATACAGACGGAAATACATGTCATAGAGGTGCTGGCTCTGGGCGCGGCTGCCCGTGGTCATTTCGCGGCCCGCCATGCGCAGCACGTCATCGCCCGCCGCGCGGGTCCATTTCGGGTTCACGCCGGAGAAGCGCTCGGCGAAATAGCCTTCAACCGCATCGCACTCACAACGCAACGCCGCCTTCTCCTTCGGGTCGCGCGCCTCGCGCCACAGCTCGAAGTAGCATTCCGCGAGCTGGGCGACGGCCCGCACGGAGTTCTCCGTCTCCGGATACTGCGTCAGGACCTCGTGGTACGCCTTCTTCGCGTCGGCCCAGCGCGCATCGCGGTAGGCGGCGTTCGCGGTCTTGAACTGCATCTTGCGCACGTTGTCGATCTGCGCGGCGGTGATGTTGGTCTTCACCTCCTTGTTGAACGTCGCCTTCACAAACTTGCGGATCGTCTCGGAAAGTTCGCCGGCAGAGGCGGCCCAGGTCGATTCCGGATATTTCACGAACACGTTGATCGCATGGTTGAACGCGCCGGAGCCGTTGCGCTTGCTGCCCTCCTTCATGCCAAAGAGCAGATCCGCGATCTTCGCCTTGTTGGGCTTCTTTTCCTGCGCCTCCTTCTGGGCCTCCTTCCAGAGCATCTCCGCGAGCAGATAGCGGCAGCTCGGCATCGGTGAGAGCCGGAGAAGCCCTTCCTGGCCGTCCTCCTCCATCGCCTTCAGCTGGTTGTGGATGTCCTGCAGCTGCGGGAGGTATTCGTTCACGAGTTCCTGGGCGCGGGCAATGTTGCCGCGCGCCATCTCGGCGTGGGCCTTGAGCGCGACCGCCTGGCCGAAGAGGACGATGAGGTCGCTCATCCACAGGATGCGGTCGGCGCGCATGGACGCCTTCTTGATGTAGGCGTCGCGCTTCTTCGCGTCCTTCGCCTCGGCGGCGAGCTGCAGGCACAGCTCGGCCTCCTCCACGCCGAACGTCGCCCAGCGGACGTCCTTGAGCGGCAGCTTGAGCAAGCTGTCGTACACGCCGATGGCCTGATCGAACTTCTTCTCGGAACGCAGGATCTGGATCCAGGTGTAGGCGGCCTCCTCGTAGAAGTCCATCAGCTCCTTGGTGGGCACCGGCACGGCCTTGAAGAACTCGCCGTACAGCTTGCGGCACTCGGCCATCTTCTGGCGCGCGTAGTAGGCGTTCGCGATGGCGATGCTGAGCGCCCAGTATTCGGGGGAGCCCTTCGGCTTCTTGGCGAGCACGCCCAGCACCTTGTCGAAATGGCCGAGACGGAGATCGCCGTCCTGCTCCAGCACCTCGAGGCGCGCGGAGAGCACCGGCCACTTCTCACGCGCCTTGCCGATGACGAGGGTCGCGAGATCCGGCATGTTCCACTCGATGAGCGCCTTGATGAAGGCGCACTCGGCATCCATCTTCTCCTTTTCCGCCGCAGGAATCGCCTCGACGGCCGGCTTGTTGTCATCCGCCGGCGCCGCAGCCTCGGGGGCTTGCGCCATGACAACACCCGCAAACGCGAACGCCGCGAACGCGGAAACTGGAAATCTGCAAAAACTCATGTGCCGCATTATACGAAAAACCCTTTCTCCGCGCAAGGGGGTATTTTCAGAAATTTCCCCCAGGCGGTTTCTTGCTCTCCGACGTCAGAACACGATCGCCACGTCCGGCAACTCCTTTCGGATGCGCTGCATCTCGCTCTTCGGGATCGGACACCCGCCGAGCGCCAGGAGATCCAGCCGCCGCCACGGCTTGAGATCCTCCGGAAGCCTGGTGATGCGCGTCTCGCAGAGCGACACCGCGCGCAGACGCGGCAACGTGACGAGCCAGTCCGGCACGGACGCGATCGGGTTCCCGTCAAGAGAGATGTCCTCCAGCATCATCCAGTCCTTCGCGACCTCCGGCACGGCCGTCAGACCGTTCTTCTTAAGATAGACGCGCCGCAGGTCCTTGAGCGCGGCAAGGGCGGCGGGCACCTCCTTGATGCGGTTGCCGTTGAGACGGAGCCACTTGAGATGTGTCAGCGCCGCCACGCTCGCGGGGATCTCGCCAATCGCATTGTCGTCGAGATTGAGGTAGTCAAGGGTTGCCGCCCAACAGGAAAGATCGGGGATCTTCTCAAGACCGTTCCGCGCGAAGTAGAACTCCTTAATCCCCTTGAGGGCGAACACGGCCGCCGGCACCTCCTTGGTCCCGCGTTCCGAGAGGTCAATCATCTTGATGGCGTTGAGCCCCTCCAGTGCCGATGCCGGGATCTCCCCCTTCTCGCCGCGGAGGATCACGCGCACGATGTTGGCGCGGTTCGTGGCGATGAGCGTCTGAAGCCCGATCACCGTCGGCACGTCCTCCGGCTTGGCCCGATTGTCAAAGCATCCAGCGCACGCCAACGCCGCCGCAACAATAGTCATCCATTTGTTCATGCGCGCTATTATACCACAAATTGGCTGGCGGTTGGGAGCGGAGTGACCGAGGCGTGTTGATTTGGCCTTCTCTACTCGTGGAAATCGCCGTCGGGCGGCGGCGGACCGGGTTCGCTGGCGGCAAGATCGCGGATGGCACCGCAAATGCGGGCGATAGTCGCCGTGTCGGCCACGAGCGGCGGCATCGTGTAGATGAAGTTGCAGAACGGACGGAGCCAGACGCCATGCGCATCGATGACGCGCTCGATGTCGGCGCGCACCGGCATCTGCCCGACCTCCACGATGCCGACGGCACCCTTCACGCGCACGTCCTTCACGTTCGGCAAGGCGCGGCAGGGCGCGAGACCGGCGGCAAGTTCCCCTTCTATGCGCTTGACCTTCGCACCGTAGTCCGTTTCCGCGAACAGTTTCAGCGACGCGACGCCTGCAGCGCACGCGAGCGGGTTCGCCATGTAGGTCGGCCCGTGCATGAACGCGCTGGGCGAACCGCCGGAGATCGTCTCGGCGACCGGCGCGGAAGCCACCGTCGCCGCAAGCGTGAGGTGTCCGCCCGTGAGCGCCTTGCCCACGCACTGGATGTCGGGGACAACCTCCGCCCACGCACCCGCCCAGAGCGGTCCGGTGCGGTAGAAGCCGGCGGCAATCTCGTCAAAGATGAGCAGAAGCCCTTGCGCATCGCAGAACGCACGCAGCTTCCGCAGGTAGTCCGGATCGTAGAACCGCATCGCGTTCGCCGCCTGGAAGACGGGCTCGCAGATGACGGCGGCCATCTCATCCTCATGCCGTTCGACCGTTTCGATGACGGTATTGAAGTCGTAGGGGTCCGCAAAGTAATGCTGCGGCATGATCGGTCGGAAGAGCGTATGCATGCCGTCGGGATCGCTGAGCGCCATCGCACAGCACGTATCGCCATGGTAGCCGCCCTTGAGCGCGAGAAGTTTGCCCTTTTTTGGGAATCCACGCGCATGCTGGTACTGCACGGCCATCTTCGCGGCGACTTCCACCGAGATAGAACCGGAGTCGGCAAAGAACACGCGGTCGAGACCCGGCGGTGTGAGCGCGGTCAGCGCCTGCGCCAGTTCGATGGCCGGCGCGTGGGTGAAACCGCCGAACATCACATGGGAAAGCGTCTCGCTCTGGCGGCGGATCGCCTCGACGATGGCAGGATGGTTGTGCCCGTGGGCAACGCACCACCAACTTGAAACGGCGTCCGTGAGCGTACGCCCATCCGCCAGCGTCAGCTCCGTGCCGCGTGCCGACTTCACAAGACGCACTGGCGGCGGATTACCGATCGATGCGTAAGGATGCCAGATGTGACGACGATCAAATTCAAGACTGTTCATTTTGAGGACGATCATACCATGAAGACAGACGGGGAAGGCAAGGGTCTGTCAGGTCATACGGGCATAAGGCTACCGGTTCCGAATGCCGGGTCGGTTTCGACGGCGGGCGGTTCGCTTTCCGCCGGCAGGACCGCCACGCCGGCGCGCTCGGCGTCAAGACGGTCGGCGAGGGCCGTCGCGAACGCCGCGAACTTGTCGAAGGCGTCGGGGAACTCCGCCGGAGAGAGCATGGCGAGCGGGAAGATCGCGAAAGCGGCAAGGAACCCGGTCTCGGGGTCGCGCGCGACGGCCGGAAGCCCATCCTCCATCATCCCGAAGCCAAGGTCGAGAAGGTCGCAGACGAGCTGGCGCGACGGCGCGGCGGGCAGATCGTCCGCCACAAGCGCGGAGGCGACGAGGCGGTCCCGCGCCTCGTCGTGGCGGATGGAGAACGGCTGGCCGTCGATGAGAATTTCGCAAAAGCCGTCGCGCAGGTCGAGGGGGATCCCGACATGCGCGGCGAGAGCGGAAATTGCGTCTTGTGCTGTGGTCATTCCGTTCCTCCCTATGCGTCGATCTTGGTTATGTACTCATTGCTCGTGACATTCGCGAACTGCTTGACCAGTGAGCGCAGCGCCCTCAGCTGATTGTGGAGATTTATCTCGTTCTTGCCGGCGGCGCGATGGCCGATATCGTATTCGAGGCGTTCGGTAAAGAGCGTTCCGTTGAAATGGATGTGTTTCAGGTACCTGCGCGCCGTGTTGACCTTCTGCTGGTCTTCCGGATTGATCTTGTCCGGATAGGCTGCCTTGACGAGCCGTTCGATCGTGGTGGCGATCGCGTCCTTCGCCTTGGCCACGTTCACTTTATAGTCAGGGTAAGCCACCCTAAGCATCTGGGCGCAGCGGCTGGCCTTCGCGTCGAGATCCTTGAGGAGCGAAGCCTTCATCTGGTCGGAGTAAACCACCATCTGGCGCGCAATCAGATAGGCAAGGCGCTCGCGGTCGTTTTTCTTCTCGAGGTAGGCGGCGGAGGCGAAGTTGTTCACCAGGCGGCGGAAGTGTTGCTTCGTTTCCGCCGTGTCGTCCTCCTGAGTCTGCGCGACGAAGGAAAAACCCTTGTCGAAGAGCTCGTCGAACTTTTCCGGGGTGAAGGTGAAGGCATCGCCGAGTTCCGCCCGGACGAGCTCCTTGAGATCAGCCTTTGAGAGGTTGCCGTGCTCGTACCGATCGAGGGTGTCCAGGACGCCTTCGGCGAGGAGATCCTCCTTTGTCGCGAACGTGACGCCTTCCTCGACACGCGTCTTGTAGTCAACCATCCCCATCGCGATGGCGCCATCCATGAACATATCGACCAGCTTGGCGTAGTTCCTGTCGATGTCCATGCCGGAGACGCTCTTCATGATGGGCTTGCCGTTCTTGTCCGTCAGCGTCGTGACGGTCCACCGTCCGGTGGTCTCGTCCTTGGCGATCTCGGTCACGGGGCGCCTGGCCCCGGCGAGCGCCTCATAGACGGCGAACTTGCCGTCGCCTTCGAGCTTCTTGCGTATGAGCGGCTCGATTTCATCCTCCTTGTCGAGCACGAGCATCTGCACCTTGTTTTCGATGCGGCCTTTGATCGTCGCCTCGTCGGTGATGCCCTTCTCGGCGCACTCGGCGCGCACGCCGGCCTCGCATTCGGCCCGCGCGGCGTCCTCGAAGGGCTTCCTCACCTCACCGGCGATTGCGTTGAACTCGGCGGTGACGCTGTACGCAAGGTTGTGCGACTCGTCGGAGCGTGCGGCATGCGCGATGCCGGCGGCGCGGGAAAGCCATGTCTGGATGTTGTCGTTCTTGGCTTCGAGGCAGGCGCCGTCGAAGTTGTGCAGGAACTCCGGCACCTGCGCGTTCTTGTCCTTCATCTGCGCGATGACCTGGAGGAAGCCGTCGAGGACGGTATCGATCGTGCTGAGAACGTAGCGCTTGACCTCCGCATCGTCCTTGCCGGCGCAGTAGTCGTCCGCGTGGTTGGAGAAACCGGCCTGGGTGGCGGTCTTGAAGCACTCGGCACCGGACTCCTCGTTCGTGAGCTGGTTGCGCAGGTTCGCGAGCTTGCGGACTTCCTTGAGGCACAGAATGAAAACCGCGGCGCCGGGGGGATTCGTCGCCTCGATGATGGCGCGGCACTCGTTGACGGCGTCCTCGATCTTGGCGACGTTCGGATAGTCCTTGAAGCCCTTGCTCGCCACCTCTTCCACCGTCTTCTGCGGCGCAATCTCCTCCACAACCTTCTGCGGCGCAATCTGCACCGCCGCCTTCTGCGGCGCGATCTCCTCCTGTTTGGCGATCCAGGTGTCATACTGCGTCTGAAGCCTCTGCGTGAGGCGCGAAAGGGTTTTGCCGCGGAACATGTTCGTGAAGAAGTTGCCGCTTGCGAAGCGCACGTTCACCTTGCCGTCGGCAAACCTGACGTTGAACGTGTTGCCGTTGGTCGTGTTGCCCATGACAGTGATCTTCCCGTCCACGGGCGCCTCCCCTTGGAGGAAGTGGTCCTCGAACGAGACGTTTGCGATATGATCTACTTTGATAGCCATTGTTTTGCTCCTTACTGTTTTCTTTGCCCTGTTTACACATTTGTCAGGAAAAGGTTACATGCTTAACAAGCCAAATCAAGCGGAAGGTCCGAAATGTCCTTCAGCCGCTTACCGTCGATCATGTTGTTCAACAAGACCATCGCCTCGTCACGGCTTCTCGACGAGCACTTCCCCACGGCGTCCAGCAGTTCGTAGAGCGCAATGTGATATACGCAGTCGATGTCTCCCGTTCCGAGAGCGAGCGACGCTATGCGTGACGGCGACGGCTCTGCGGTGACGACCATGATGTGCGGCACGCGGCCCTTTCTGTCTCGCATGAGATTGAGGGCCTCAGTTCTGCTGTTTTGCGCGCGGTCGCTCCGCATAGTCCATTTCGCCGATATTGACGCATGCAAAATATCCCTCCCTCCATTGCTCTTGCGAAGGTCGGCCTTATTGCAAAGCGTGTCGTCAATGAAGGCGTCCAACGCGTTGATTTCCGAGTCTTCGCACAGTCCGCGCGACACAATCACGTCGGGAGACACCAGATAATCGTTTCCGAGTGCCGCCTGGAGCTTTGGATTCTTGCGGACAGCCTCTGCAAGGTAAAACAAGTGTTCGTATTGCGCAAAGTCGGCAGTCTTTATCTTGCTCTTGTTGCCAAGGCGCGCAACCGTCCATTTACCCGGTCTCAGATTCTGGAGCTTCGGGAAAGTTGCGGACACAAAATCCGCCACGGCCCCTTCAAAATCAGCTCCCGCCGTCTGGCCCTTCTTCTTCTTTACTGCAACCTGAGCGCCCAGCGCATTGGCTATGCGTTTCGCGATCGCACAGGAGAATTCGTTTTTCCTGTCCGCATTCGAGGCAACGCCCGTTTTGTCAAAGCAGAGGATCTTCCGCGACACAAGCGCCCTGTGAAGGGCCCTGCGCGCCTCAGCAAAAACAATCTTACGCTTCATTTTGCAAACACCTCCTAATCTGCCTTCCCACCGCGTTTGCAACGGGCGGCGGAAAGGCGTTTCCGATCATACGGCAAGCGGCGGTCTTCCGGCTGCCGAAGTTCCAGCTTGAAGGAAATCCCTGTATCCGAGCAATCATCTCCTTCGTAAGTTTTGGAATTCCGGCGAAATCCCGCTCCGGCGGCTCATTGGCTATGCCAAGCCCGTCAACGCCAAGCTCCATCCACGCCCGGCGCGCGCGCGTCGGCCCGAGGTCCGGCCCCCCGTGCTTCTTGCTTCCGCCAACAATGGTCGGGGCAATCTTGTCGGCCCTCGCAACCCAGGCGTCAAGGCCCTTCCATCCGTTCGCGCCCATGAGGTCTCGCAACGCCACGCCAACCGAAGGCGCGGCCCGGCGACTGGCAGATGGGTAGTGGAACTCGCCTACTTCATCGTTCCTTATTCCAACGATCACCACCCTCGGACGTATCTGCGGAACGCCAAAGTCACTCGCCTGAAGCAGTTTGATGTCGGCACGATAGCCCAGACGCCGAATCGAATCCAAAATGGAGTTGCGATATGCGTCAAACTTCGGATCGAGGAATCCACGCACATTCTCCAACATCACTGCACGCGGACGGATCTCGGCAATCAGCCTTATCGCCTGAGGGAAAAGATCTCTTTCGTCTTCTTCACCCAGCTGTTTAGACGCAACGGAGAACGGCGGGCACGGTACGCCGCCCGCAAGCAGGTCAACACCCTTGTACGGCGTTCCGTCAAAATCGTGGACGTCGCCGCAGATGACGTTCCATTCCGGCCTGTTCTCCCGCAGAACCTTGCAGTATTCGTCTTCGTACTCGACAAGCGCAACATGACGGAACCCGGCACGGTCAAGGCCAAGTGCCTGCCCCCCCGCACCTGCGCATATCTCCACGCACGTCAGTTCGCCGTCCTTCTTCGCCTCATCGACAAGTCCACGCGCGACTTGCAGCCCATAATCAAACCCGTAGTTCGCTTGAAAGAAATCCCCCTGTACCGGATTGAAGGTTGTCGCCGACTTCCACTTCTGGAAGTACGGCTTGAGGCTGTCGAATACGTAGGGCATGGACCTGCCGCCGGTGACAGGATAGGGCTTCGAGTAGAACGCCGCATCAATCTTCACGCACGGGCAGCGCGAAGAGCAGACAAACACCTCCGCCGCCCTGTCGCCCAGCAGCTTCGCGGGCGTCGATTCCTCGTGGAGCTCGTAAAGCGCATACCTCTCTCCATGCGGTTTCGCGGCAAGGCTGTAGCCGTTCCTTTTCAGCCACGCGCCATCGACATCCTCCTTGAAGCGGGCCTTGAACGCGAAGTTCCGCCGCCCTTCCGCAAACAGCACAATGCCAGAGACCGCCTCATGAAAAGCCAACTTGCCGCATGGGGGCAGAGGCAGGTTGTAGAACCGCCTCTCGGCGATCCACGCTTCGTTCTCCGGCCTGTACGTGCCGACAACTATCGTTTTTGAAATGCTTCTTCTCTTCGCCATCGTTTCAGCCTTTTCAGCCTTTTGCCCGATATTATACCAAAAAACGGTGGCAGACCTCATAGGGAAGAGAAACAAACGCCGTCCCTACCGGTTTTTCAACGGATCTGTGGACATTTTCTTGAGAATTGTTTCCACCTTATTAACACGCAACCCGTCGCAAGGTCACACGTCGAGCGTCTGAAATACGCTTATTCGGCGTTGAGGTAGTATTTGGTGAGGAACGGAAAGTGCTTCTTGTCGAATTCGGCGATCAGCGAGTCGAATGGCGTCATGCCACTGTTTCCCTTCCTTGATGGTTTCAGTTGAGTACGAAATCGACCGAGGCGGCATTGGAAATATTGCCGAGGACGAGGTTTGGGCCGAGGGCCTCCCGGACGCGCCCGGCGCGGTCGGGGACGCTGCCGGGGTCGGATGCAATGGCCTCTCGCATCTCCCTTTTCTACTTAGCCAATCAACTGATTCAGCTGCATGACGCAGGAGGTAGCCGCCGACCAGTGCCGCGCTTCCAGCCCTATGGCCATCTCCTGCAGCTTGGTAAGTCCGTCCCTGTTCTTGTTTTGGAGTTCACGCGACTTGTCGATCGACGCCTCCATGGCGTCATCGAACAGCTTCGCGCGCGGGTCGGCGGCGAGACCACGGGCGCCGTCCGAAATCTCCGGGTGTATGGCGAAGAGCAGATCCGCGGCGGTGCCAACGAACGCCGAGTAGTCGTCGGCACCTTTGACCGACTCAAGTTCTGCCTTGTCGGTGATCATCGCATTCGTCTTGGCGACGAACTGGAAGAACTGCTCGGCGAGCTTCTTGCCGTCACCGGCCTTCGCCGCGTCAACAAGAGCCTTGGCGTCGAAGGCTGTTACCGTCTTGAGCGCAATCTTGACGTGCATGACATCGACATTGCCCGCCATGACCTTGGCGAGGAAGGCCTTCTTCTGCGCGGGGTCGAGCGCGGAGGATTCGATTTCCGTGGCCGCCTTGCGGCAGAGCGACAGCCACTTCTTCTCGATCCGGTCGAGAATCGCCACCTTGCACTCGTCCGCAGTAAGCGCCTTTTCGACGGAATGTGCGTCTTTCAACATCTTGTCCGTCGCCTCGACGAGGGTTTTGGCGAACATGTCCTTGATGCCCTGCGTCAACGGGATGCCGTATTGGTCGGCGATCTGCTGAAGCTTCCCCTCCAGCTCGCCCTTCGCCTGATCCCTGGCGATGTCGATGTTCTTGAGCGTCGTGTTGACGCGCTCGAACTGCTGGGCGAGCCCTGCCTTGAAGTCCTCCGCCAGTTTCGCGAAGTCATTGTCGGTGACGGCCGTCGCGAACCGGTCCAAGAATCCGTTCGCGACCGTGTGCGCGACGGCGAACTTGATGGTGCCCAGATTCGGATGTCCCCCCTCAATGGGCGGGAGCTTGTCAACGTAGTCTTCCGCGATGCACCTGAAAACAAGCTTTGCCGCCTGGCGGCGCAGCTCCACCGGACTCTTCGCGTCCAGGCCGGCATAGTTCTTGATCTTGTCGAAGGGCATCTTCAAGATGCGGTAGTCGTCAAGGGCCCGGTTCTCCTCGCCCTTGCCGACGCCGAGGGCGTCGTAGAGTCGTACGCCCATGCGCCCGTAGGAGGTGCTGCTGTCGTCCATCATCATTTCCATTCCAATCCGCCGCGTGATGTGGGACTTTACGGTCAATTTGAACGCATTGTCGCATTCGGCATCGAACTCCTCCTTCGACATATTTTTGTCTAGCAGCTTGTCGAGATTGGACTTGAGGGTTTCGAGAGCCTTCGCGGCATTCTCGTCATTGAGGGCTTCCGGCCCGAACATGGTCTTGAGGAGGTCCTCCGCCTCGTTCGCAGTCACTTCAACGAGGGAGCACCGCTCGAAGAAGTCCTTGCTTTCCTCAGTGAATTCCGTGGCCAGGGTGTTGAGCCTGTCGTTCACGGCATCGCCGCAGGAAACGGAGGTGTCATTGAGAATCGCCACTGCCTTGTCGACGGCCTTTGCCACGAGCCTGGGTGCCATGTGTTCTGGCACGCCCCTCGCGCGGAACAGCGACTCCATCCGCACTGCGGCGGCGACCCGCGGCGCGGCGACGTCATTGAGCGCCTCTTTCATGCCGTCCTTGGTATTCGGGTACTTTCCTTCCTTGACGAGCTTCAGGACCTCGGCTTGGACCTTCGCATGGTCGAGCTTGATGCCGGTGACGCCCATGCGGAACTCGAGCCATTGTTGGGCGGTGACAATCGCGACGTCGAAGTCCAACTTGAATTGCCGGACAAGGGCACTTTCCGCAGCCAGCGCGCCCTTGTCGCCAAGCGCCTGGTTCACGGCGCGGATGGTTCGCGCGGTGAGGGGGACGGGGGCCTTCCCGTCGCCGAGCGCCTTCGCGGCGATGTCCCGCGCAGCATAGCCGTACTCCCGCGTGATGGCGTAGAGGAAGGCGCTGCGCGCGCCGGCGATCTGGTCGGCACGCGCACCTTTCGTGCCAAGGGAGGTTGTGGTCGCGAGACCGTCGCCGGCCTTGACGAGCCGCACCGTGCGGTCGCCGATCTTCCCGCCCTTTTCCTCGGCCGCGGCGGCCAGATCGAGGAACGCCTGATAGGTCGTCCCGGCTCCGTTCATGTGGATATTGTTGTCAAGCATGCCCATTGTTTGTCTTCCTTTATTTGGTTTGCTGTTCTCTTCGAAAGGATGCTACCGCAGGCGCTGAGCGAAGGCCACATCGGTGACGACGGGCGTTTCGGGGGTGAGGTCGAGCGTGAGGCGCTCCTGAATCTGCGCCTTGCCGAACGTGTTGTCGATCCCCTCGCCCCTCTTGCCGTCGCCCGTCTCGAGCTTCGTGTCGAGCGTGATGGTGAGCACGGCCGAACGGCCGTCATCGGCGACTTTGAGGTCGAATGTCAACGACGGTTCGAAAAGCAGGGTCTCATAGAGCCCGCTCATCATGTTGCGGTTCACGAAAAGATTCGCGCCCGGCTGTTCGTGCAGCACATCCACGCCATTGCGGCCTTGGCACGGGACATGGTTGGAGAGCTGCACGACGTCGCCGGGGCCGGCCTGGTTCATGAGAACCGAGAGCGCCTTCTGCGCCTTTTCTTCGGGAAGCGCCCTCTTGAACGCGGCGATGACGGCCTCCCTCTGCTGGCCTGATTCCACGCTCGGATCTTTCTTGAAGAACTTGCCGTTGATGATGTAGGTGTTGCGGTGCGCATCCTGGAAGAAGGTCTCGAAAATGGGAGTTCTCTGTCCGTTCTCGATGTGGAACTTCGTCTCGTCGGCGAGACTACCCTCGATGAACGCACTGTGGCGGCGGGCGAAGGTCTGCGCCAGGTCTTTCATCTTGTGCTTGTCCTCGAACGAGAAATCGCGCCAGTCCTTGATGTTCTTGGCGAGGTCGGCGATGCGATTCGCGGCGTCGGCGGCTTTCGGGCCGGCGAGCGGCGACTTGGCGATGTAGGCCGCCAGGTACGCCAGGTTCTTCGCGTACATTCCCGCGCCGTGCTGCGCCAAGAGCGTCGCGCCGGCGGCGAGGGCGGCCTTGTTGAGCTTCACGCCGAGCTTCTTCGCCGCATCGCCGAGGACCTTCTTCGCGGTGGCGTTGTCGAGGTTCGCGACAGGCTTCTCGAACTTCATCGGCGTGCTCGTGACCTTGCCTTCCGTATCGACGGTCGCGGTCCACTCGAAGCGGAACGGCAGCTCGGCGGGGCTCGTGTACTTGATCGTGACGGCGCCGGTATTCGCGTCCTTCGAGAGCGTCATGTCGACGGGGGCGTGCTCGTTCGAGGCGATGCCGTATCCGACGAGTCCGTCGCGCAGGTTGCCGAGGCCCGCCTGCGAGAGCATCATGATCACGGACGACGCCTGCTCGCGGTGGACGGCGCCGCAGAGGTTCTCGACCTTGTCGGCGATCGTCTGGATCGCGGCAAGGCCGGCCTCCGACCCGTTCGCCTTGTGGAACGAACCGTCCGGGAAGCTGCAAAGGAAGCCGCGGTCTTCGCCGAGGATGTTCTGCTGGCCCCCGACGATGCTGTAGTTGGCGGGACGGTCCATGTCGGCTGCAAGCTGGCTGCGCGCGCCACGCGTCGTGCCGTCGAAGGCCTCAAGTTGCAGCGTGCCGGTGGCGAAGTACCGGGGAATCGGCGGCTGCTTGCCGCCCTGCGCGGCGACCAACGCCTCTTCGACCGTGCAGCCAGTCTCTTCCAGCAAGGCCAGCATGCGTTCCGAACATTCAGGAGGATACTTCGCCTCGATGTCCTCGCCCTCGTTGCCGCGGATCTCGAAATGCCATCTCTTGAGCAGCGCTCCGACTGCGCCGAGCGTCTTTTCCCTGGCCTCCGGGAAGCAGATCTTCACGAACGCCTTCACCGTGAGCTCCCCCTTGGCCACGAGTGCGGCAAGCTTGTCGAGGTTCTTCATGACGCGGGCAAGGACAATGCCTTTGTTGATGGTGGAGATTTGGTCCCCAGGACGCCTGAAGAGCGGCAGACGCGCAATGGCGACATCCGTCACGAGCGGGAACGCCGTGTCGAGAGCCGCATAGAATGCGGCGCGCTTCGCGGGCGGGATGTTCGCCACCGTCTGGGTGAAGGACCAGCCGAGCCCACGTCCGAAAAAGCGCGTGGCGGCGTTGTTCTCCATGCCGAAGACCTTTTCCGGATCCTGCTCGGCGAGATTGAGCGAGGCGTTGCTGGCGATTTCCTCGAAGATGAACCTTTCCATGCCGCGCTGCATATCGGGCTTGAAATACGAATCATTGGCGTTGAGGATGGTCTTCGGCATGCCTTCCTGGTAGTTCTTCCCGGTCGCGTCGAGCGTCGCCTTGGTCGCGGTGTACCAGGTTGCAAAGCTGTCGAGCAGGCGCAGCCCTTCGCGGAAGTTCGCCGCGCTTTTCAGGAAGCGTCCGCCGTAGCCCAGGAGCCGGTTCGCCTTGGAGCCGGGCGTCGTGAGCGCTTCGAGCGCTTCGAACTCTGCGCAGTTGTTCACCTCGGCGTAGAAGTGCGCGGCGCGGGCGAGCTTGGGCAGCTCCGCCTTCGTGTAGCCCATTCCGAGCGCGGTGGCCTTGACCTCCGGCGAGAACGTCTCGAGCCGGATCTTCGCCGCACGCGCCTTGGCCGTGCCGTCCGCGTCGATCGCGGCCTTGACGGCGAGGATGCGCCGCGCCGTGAGAGGCTTGCCGGCGTTGTAGTCGTCCATGATCATCGCCTCCTTCACCGAGTCTGGTATCTTCGACTCGCCGCCGAACATGTCGATGATCGCCTTCTTGAAATAATCACGGGTGCGGTCGTTCACCCTGTATTCGTCGCGCGTGCGCAGCCACTTGTGGACCTCGTCCGTTTCCGAGTGGGTGACGGCCAAAACCCTGTGGCCGTCGAGCCTGTTGACGTGCGCGTCGGCGACCGCCTTCACCTGGTTTGCGTCGTGCCGCTCCTGCGCGAAGCTCACGAAAGACTTGAATATGCTGTTATATCCGTTGATGTCGAGTGTCATAGTGTTTTCTCCTATAAGATCTTCTGCCTTGAATACACGCTTTCCGTCGAAAGGTTACACGGGCAGGCGTGGTTTTTTGGACCATTCGGCGTTGAGTCGGCTTCATACTGCCGCTCCCGTGGGTGCAACGACATTCATCTGCGTTGTCGTGGAAGTGCCGTCAAGGGCGATTGCGCACTCCCAGCTGAACTTGATCGGGAAGCCCGCCGGCTCGGAGTAGCGCACCGTGATGACGCCGGTCTCCTCGTTCTTCAGGAGCGTGTAGGTGAGCGGCGTATGCTCGGTCGTGCTGTATCCCTGCGCGCGGAAAGCGTCCAGGATGCCGGTTTCGCCCGCCTGCGTGAGCGCAAAGTAAACCGAGCTGAGCTGCGTCAGGTGAACCGGCCCGCAGAGCTCCGCGATCTTGTCGGCGATGGCGTTCGCCTGATCCTGGTTGGAGCTTGTGAGCGTGGTGCCGTCCGGGAAATTGACTTTGAAGACGTTCTGCTCGTCGGTAAAAATCTCCTTGCCGTCCGAAATCGACACCGGACTCGCGGGACGCAGCAGGTCGAGGACGCACTGCGCACGGCCACCTTTGGCGGTGCCGTCCAGTTCGGATATGCCGCCGTTCGCCGGGGCGATGTAAGGAGCCCTCGGGAGCCTCTGCCCGTTCAGGATCGCCTCCGCGCACTCATCGATGGTGCGTCCGGAGGTCTGCATCATGAGGTTGAACTGGAAGAACTTGCCCACGTTTCCGCCCAACCTGTTCATCAGGACTTGCTCCTGAAGCCCGGTCAGCGTCTGGCCGATCTGCAAGAACGTCATCGCCGCCGCGCCAGGAATGTCGGTGAGGAAACGTTCGCAGAACGTCGCCTTCGTGAGCGTACCGGCCGCCTTCATTTCGGCGATGGCGTCCAGGTTGGCGAGGATGCGCGCGATCATTTCGACGTTGGAGCTGCGGTGGTAGTTCGCATCTACGCCCGCCTGCGTCGTGGCGAGCGGCGCGATGAGGTCGAACACCTCATATACGAGGGTTCGCTTTTCCGGCGGAATCTGCGCCATGGTGTTGGTGCTGGCTGTGGAGTAGCCGCGGCCGAAGAAGCGCGTCACGGGGTTGTGCTCCATGTCGAACACGGCGTTGGGATCGTCTGTCGCAATGGGCAGCGACTCGTCGATCGCGAGGTGTTCGAAGATGAATTTCTCGTAGGCGTATTCCGCTCCGCTCGTGAAGTAGCTCGGATCGGCGTTCAAGGCGGTGAGGCTGACGCCGGCGCCGACCCGTCCGTTGAGCACGCGCTTCGGCTCGACTTCCGCATCTCTGGCGGCGAGCCAGGTCTTGAACTGCCCAAGCAGCTTGAGACCGGCCTTGAAGTTCTCCGCCGACGCGGTGAAGCGTCCGCCGTAGGCGAAAAGGCGCCGCGCCGCGCTATGCTGGTCGAGGGCGGCGATTCGCGCCTCGGTCTCGGTGCAGCCTGTCGCCTCGCGGTAGATGTCCGCAACGCGCTGGAGCATCGGAAGCTCCGCGGGCGCGTATCCGCGCGACAGCGCCTTGCCCGCTGCCGAAGAGCCGGGAACGTCGAAGCCGTCACCAGCAAGCGAAATCTCGAACGCCTTCCTGCTCAGCGCCTCCTCGCTCGCGGCGAGCGCGGCGTCGCGGAAGTCGAGCGTGACGAGGAACGCCTTGAGTTCGGCGCTCTGCTCTGCCGTAAGGCCTACGGAGTGTTTCCTGAAAAGCGCCGGCGCACGCTTAAGCGCGGCTTCGGCGATTGCGCGCTGTTCGGCCGTGGCCTTGTTCTCGCGAACTGCGCGGGCGGTCTCCCTGTCAAGCCATTCGAGGTAGAGATCGGAGCGTATCGTACCGAGAATGCGCAGCGCGAGCGCGATGTTGGCGGCTGACTTGTTCGCCGCAAGAGCCCTCTGCGTATCGACGGGGACGGGATTCCTGTTCTGGTCGATTCCGCTGCTGTAGGTAACGTATTCGATGTTGTAGCGTTCTTGCTCTTCGGCCCCTGCCGCATCCACGCCGGCGAATCGTCCGTCTGCGGCGAGCTGGACGGCCGCTTCCTTCAGGCTTGCGCCGCAAACGTCGGTGAACGCCATGTTGAGAAGCGACGTGAGAACGGCATAGTCGCCGTTGTCCATCGACGCGCGCTTGTCCTCCGAGAGTTCCTCTTCGATCGCGGCGTTGAGCGTTGACGCTACGATATTAATGACCATGAACACCTGCTTGTCGCTCATCCCGACGATTTTTTCCGGGACGAGATTGGTCTTCGCGAAGTTCAGCATGTTCGCCACGTCTGCGCGGGCGAGGATGCGCGCGGTGGCGGCGGGCAGTTCGGCGTCCTTGAAGGTGCTCTCGGAAAGCGTGGCGGCGCGAATCTGCGTCTTGCACGCCTCGGAAACCGGCAGCGTATCGATCTGCGCGAGGAACGCGACCTTCTTCGAGATGAAGGAATCGACGCGCGCATTGGCGTTCTCGGCGATCAGCTCGAGGTTGAACGTCCTGTAGTCCGTCGCGGGATTCCTGAGCACGTCGCGGAGATCGGCGCGGTCGAACGCCAGCGTGCCGCCGTGAATGGCCACGGCGTCGGTTCGCAGGTGGCTGCGCACGAACGCCTCGTCGAGACCGGTCCTCTCTACGATCTCGCGCAGCGCCCTTTCGGGGGCCTCCACATCCGCCTTTTCGATAGAGCCGTAGGCCTTGGCCACGACAAGCGCGTCCTCGGCGTACTTTTCGAGAACGGCGGCTACGGCGGCGCGCACGTCGCGCCGTCCCACTACCGCCGAACGGAACGCCGTCGTCAATTCCTCGGAAATCGCGGCGTTGTGCGCGAAGAGGGTGCTGCGGCACCAGCTTGCCGTTTCGGCCCCGATTACGATGTTGTTCTTCGCGGCGAGGCCGGTCAGGAAGCGTTCGCACGCGTGATTCGCTCCAATGTCCGCAAACTGCTGGCGCACCATTGAGCGGAGATCCGACGGCAAGACAGGACCTGCGCTCTCGCGGATCTTGTTCGCGATGGCGCGTCCGTTCGCGCTGGTCATCAGCTTCTCCTTCGCTTCCAAGGAAAGGTCGTCCATCCCGAGGTCGCGGAACGCCTCCCCGACGGCGAATGCGTAGGCCGGCGGCATTTTCGACTTGCCGAAGGCGTTGGCGATCGAAGCATTTTCCTCTTTCGCCGGAAGCGCCCGCTGGAAGATGGTCGCGTTGTGGGGGAGCGTGTCGTCCTGGACGTTTTCCATGTCTGCGGCGACGTCCGGCCGCTCAAAGAAGGCCTCAAGTTTCTCGACGAAACCCGGCTTGTCGAACACGAACGTCATGCCGACCAGCCTGCCGTGCGTAATCATCTCGTCGCCGCCGACATCGGCATCCGGAGGGAAGAGGCCATAGACGACGTTCTTGAAGAAGGTTTTCGCCGGAGCCATTGCCGTGTAAACGGCGTCCTTGTCCGCGCCGGGGACGAGCACGGCGTCTATGGCGTCAGCCAGCGCGCCGAAAGCGGCGCGTGTGGACTGGACGATCCGCGCGAGGTCGATGTTGTCCACGCGGCTCACGTGGTAGAGATGGTCCTTGAACGCATCGCGCACGGCGAGCGGGATGTCCAGCTCGTCCACCGCCCGCATGGCGGCTACGCGCTGCTCGGCAAGGTCGGCCGCCAGATCGCGGAAGGCCTTTTCGATGTCCGCATTGCTCGCGACGGCGAAGGTTCCCTGGCGGATGGCATCGGCGAGCTTGCCGCCTTTGGTCTTGATCCAGTACATGTCGATGCCTAAGGTGGAGAGCGCCGATCCGGGAACGCCCATCGCATGGCTGAGCGCCTCCTTGTAGAAGTCGGTGAACTTGTCTTTGATCCGTACGACCTCGGCGAAACGCCTGGCTTCGGCTTCGATAAGATCGCGCGATTCCTCGATGATGGCGTCCGTCTCCGCCGCCGAGCGCGCCGCCGTAAGGCGCGTCAGCAGTTCGGGATGTGATACGGCGAAATCGTCCAGCATCGTTGAGGCGGCCCACACGGGTGCGCCGGCTGCCGCAAGGAAGCCCGACAGGCGTTTTTTGGCGCACATCTTCGCGCCGGTATCTTCGGCGATGCGCTGGAAACTCTCGCGGATCCCATCGGCGGTAACCTGCGCGGCGGGATTATCCCTGACAATGATGCTGTTGATGTCCTCCGTTTTGAAAATATCCTTGTTGGCGATGCCGGCCGGAATCACATCCTCGCCGAAAAGTTCGCGGAGGTGCCCCACTACCGGATCTACAATCGGCTTGAATTCGTGCGGAAGCGCGGAATTTTTTCCGATGGCTATGGCGTTCCACACCGCCGTGTTCCATTCGCTGGGCGACATGGCGGGAATGTACGTGGCGCTCGTGTTTGGAACATTCGCGCCTGCGTCGCCATTCCGCACGAGCGCCAGCAGAACAACATGCTGGCGCAGCGCGTCGCCACGAACGGCGCCGCCAAGGTTGACGAGTTCCTTTGCGAGCATCTTCACCTCGGCGTCCGTGATGCGGTTCACGCAGGAAAGGGTCGCCCAGTCGCGGATGCCGGCCTCTTCGAGAAGCATCACGGCCGCGGTGCGGATTTTCCAGGATTCGCCGGAGCGCGCCTTGGTTTCGATCCACGAGTTCTTCGAGGGCGCAGAGGCGAACTCGCGGCGAACGCGACCGCATTCCGAGTCGGCATTTGCGCCCTGCATCGAAAGCGACGAGAGATGCACGATCGTCTCGTCGAGATAGCGCACGTAGGATGCCTCGTCCGTCGGCAGCTCGAAATCGATGCTCTGGTTGGACCTCGTCTGGTATTGCAGCACGCCACGGCCCTCAGTCCTGAGGTGCCCGCTGGATTTGGCGAGGATCGTGTCGCGCTGGAGCTTCGCGTATTCGATGAGCTGGACGGTGTCCTCCATCTCGCGGAAGTATATGTTGCCTGCGATAAGATCCTGGAAGATGGCGATGTTGTGGCTTTCGTCCAGCTCGCGCGTGGTGGCGAGCCCGGCATTCGTCGCCTCGCGCGTGGCGGCGAGAGACGCCTTGCGCGCCTCCGAGTATCCGGCGTGCAGCTCGGCGTCGGTACGGATGGTTCCCGCGCCGGCATGGGCGTTGATCGTCTCGGCGTTGCGGTCGAGGATGGTGCGTATCTGCGCGCGCGAAAGCGGCTTGATGCTGCGCTCGGAGAGTTTCTTGTCTGCGCCGGCGGAAGTGTCGGCGGCAAGCCCGAGATCGCGCCGGATCCGGGCGATCTCGTCCGCATCTACGCCGTTCTGGGAAAGCGCCTTAATGAAGGCGTTCTTGATGGCCAGCACCTCAAGATGCGTAAGCGTCGTCTGGTTGGATCCCTTGAAGTGGACGCTGTTGTTGATTTTCTCGAGCGTGGTCTCGTTGGCGAGACGCACTTCGCCGGCATTGTACTTGCCGGTCGCAACAGCTTGAAACTGCTGGATCGAGATGTTTACGTTTGCTAGGTCTGGCATGGTGGTTCTTCTTTCCTTTTGGCTTATTGGGTGCGCACGGAGGCGTGAAAGGTTGCAACCGCATGAATTGGCCGACTGAGGTGGCGGCGGCGGAAGCGGCCGCTAAACCCCGATGTCCACCTTGTAGTCCTTGTCGCCGCCCATCTTCTGGGCGTCCTTCATCAGGGCGTTGAGGATGTTGGCCTCCTTGAGGGCATCCCAGTAGCCGAGGCCGAGCTCGCCCGTCGCAACGAAATAGACGTCGCCCTTGAGACTTCCCTCTTCTTTTTCGTCAAGTCCCTCGGAGAGGGCGTCGAACTCGCCTAAGAGGATGTCGGTGATGGCCGAGGCGAAGGTCTTGGGATTTCCGAGGACGGTTCTTGCGGTCTCCCTGCCGTACAGCATCATGTACTGGAGAAGGCCGGCCTCGCTCCTGGCGAACGTGTCCGTGAACGCCTTGATGACAGCATCCTTTTCCTGCGGCGTCCTGGCGTTCGGCCAGTCCTCGCGGAACTTCTTCATGGCGGGATCGAGGTTGTTCTGGATCTGCACGTCTTGGAGCGGATTGTGCGCGCGGTCGGCGTGCTCGACGAGCTTGTTGTAGAGCTCCTCGGCCCTCGCAAGGGGATTCGCGGCGTTTTTGATGCTGTTCAGAACCTTGGTGTGGTATGTACCGCCCGGCAAGAACATCGCGTGTCCGGGTTTGTCGCTGGGCCCGCCGTACGCATCGGACATGAGGGTCACGATGTAGGCCGGGTACTGCCGACCGTTGGGCTGCGGGACGAGCTTCTGCCCTTCTTCCGTTACGAATTCGTTGAAGATCTTGCCGATGAGGTCGAGATCGTCCACCGGAGCCGGAGGCCGCACCATCGTCTGGGTCGCTTCCAGCATGGCCTTGCACTGGTTCATGATGGTGTTGATCTCCACGACGCTGTTCGAGAGGCGCACGAGCGACTGGATGAAGCAGTTGATCTGAGGGGGGAGCTCGAGGCCGAGCTTCTGCAGCTCCGCGACCGCCGCCTGCAGGCGGTAAACGATGTTGAACGAGAAGCCGCCCTTGGACTTGCTCAGCACGGAATCGAGTATGGCCTCCGCCTTCTTGCGGTTCGCCGCGAGGGCGGCCTTGCCTTCTGGGGAGAGGAGCTTCTCGAATCCGGCCAGCACGAAGTCCTTGTCGCGGAATGCCGCGCCCATGATCACGCGCACCAGCTCATGGCGCTCGTTCACGCCGTCCGCGCGGTTGGACTTGAGCTGGTAGAGGTTGCCGAAGTCGATGAAGGTGATGTCGTTCCGGCCGATCATGAGGTTGCCGGAGTGCGTGTCTCCATGGAACTTGCCGGAGCCGAAGATCGCCTCGTAGAACCACACCTTCGTCGCCTGGAGGATGTTGCCCGATGCGCTCCGGAGGTCATTGTAGGTGGCGGAGAGCCACGACTGGAGGTTAAGGATGGCGGTACCGGGGATGTTCTTGCGGAAAACGGGCACCTTCTTCGTCTCGCCCGTTTTCGCGTCAACCACCTTGTCCTCCCACTTGATGCGGTTGGTGGTCTCGTCGCGCTCGAACACCGAGGAGGCTGCATTGCGCACCTCGCCGATTTCCTCCTTGAAGTAGGAATCGACCGTCTTGCCGACGGCGACCTGCGCGACGAGGACGTTCTTCTGCGGCGGCACCACGTCGGAGAGCTTCATGCTGGTGACGCTCGGGGCGATGGCCTCCAGGTCGTCGTTCGCGCCGCCCTTGATGTCGTACAGCTCGACGCCCGTGTTGATGTTCTCGGCCTCGGTGCGGAAGTCGAACTCGGTCATGTACTGCTTGAGCTGGCCCTCCCACGTCTTGTCCATGCCCGGAATCTTCTTCGCGGCCTCGGTGAAGATCTCGGCCTCGCGCTGGACGCGGATCTCCGCGTCGTGGCGCATGAGCTTGACGACGAACGTCTTTTCCTTCTCCACTTCCTCCATGACGGGATTGCCTTGGCTGTCGAGCACGGGGCGGCTCTTGTACAGGAAGCGGTCGTTCGGATCTTGGTAGATCTCCGTCTTTTGCTGCGTGACAAGGAACTTGAACTTGCAGCGGAACGCCTCGCCGACGGACGCCGCGCCGAGGGACTTCTCCAGCTCGATGGACTTGATCTTGCCGTTCGAGCTGTTGATGATGTTCATCAGGTGCGCCTGCACGACCTTGCGCGGGATCGGCGCGAGGTTGGTCTTCATGTCGGCGAGCGCGTCGGCGAAGTCGCCCATGATCTCCTTCGGAAGGCCCTGCATCATCTTCTGGAGAAGCGGGCTCGTGCCCTTCAGGATGGCGCCGGTGAACTTGTTGAGCGCCGCCTTGTTGGCGCTCTCCCGCGCCTTCCCCTGCTTGTTCCCGAACTCGAAGGTGTCGGCGTAGCGCATGGCGGCGGCGAAGCAGGAGCGCTTGTCGGCCTTCGCGAGCTGCGTGAAGTACGTGGAGATCACCTGGCGGAAGAATCCGACCTGCCCCGGCGCGTCCGACGTCGAGGCGGAGTCGAGGATCTGGTTGAGGCTCTTCTTGTCGAGCTCCGCCTTGATCTGCTCGGGCGTCATGTCCTTGTAGGGGTCGGTCGTGAGCGCGCCCTGCACGTTCGCGTTCGCCGTGTCAACCTTGAACACCTTGTTGATGAACCCCTGGATCTTCTCGCACCCCTTGTTCGCCATCGTCTGGATGATGGCGTCGAACTTCGCGATCGTCGCGCCCGGCAGCTTGCTCTCGTCGCGGAAGAAGTTGGCGAAGCGCTGCATCCCTTCCGGGCGCGCCAGCGCCTCGGCGAGCGTCTCGCCGCCGGACTGCGCGAGGTAGGCCTCCGAGAGGATGGCGGTGATCTTCGCGAAGCCCTCCTTCACGACGCCGGCGATGGGCGTCGCGAGGGCGAAGTCGAGGACGTCGGGGTTCTTGATGATGTCAACGAGGGCGGTGAGGTTCCTGTCCGTCGAAAGCGCCTTGCGCAGCAATTCGCCCGGACGGTTCACGACGACGTCCGCGACCATCGTGTCGTCGGAGAACACGAGGTCGGCGACGAAGTCCTTGATGCCCGCCATGCCGATGTCGTGGTGGACGATCGGCGCCGGACCCTGGGGCGGCGGTGGGATCGCCTGCTGCACCTCTTCGACGCCGGCGGCGAGGGGCGAGGAGACCTTGAACTCGCTGTGCGCGTCGTCGGGCGCGCCGAGCGGGACGTTCGCGACCTGCTCGAGCATCGCCTTCATCTCCTCGGGGAGCCCGGCGTTGTCGCGGACGAGCTTGGCGTGGTAGGCGTCGAGCTTGGCCTTGGTGTCGATCGGCTCCTCGTTGTTCGTGAGCACGCGCTCGGCGATCTCGACGAGGACGCCCGTGTTGTAGTTGCCCTTGCTGATGTTGAACGCGCCATCCACCTTGTTCTCGAGGATGAGGCAGGCGAACTGGCGCGTGACGCTCGTGCGGTCGCTCGCGAGAATCCCCGCCTCCAGGTCGTGGCTATAGACTTCGTTGAGCAGCCCCTTCACCGTCGGCGCGCCGAGCGTCTCCATGTCGAAGACCGTGCGGCCGACGAGCCGCGAGAAGAACATCTCCGCGTTCTCGCCGAGCGCCACCTTCGTCTGCAGGTCGCCCGTCCCGAGAAGCGCGGTGAGCATGCCGTCCGCGCCCTTCACCAGCTTCGCCTCCTGTCCGAACAGGCGGAACGTCTCGGACTCCTGCGCGTTCGACGTGTGCATCTTGTACGCCACCTTGAAGAGCGTCGCGAAGTTGTTCTGGAGCGCGACGGTGGCGAGGTTCTTCTCGTTGACGGCGTTCTCGCCCTTGCAGCGGCGGTGCTGCGCCGCAAGGAGGTCGGAAAGCTTGCGCTTCGTGGAGAGGAGCGAGAGGGAGTCCGTCAGCGCCCTCGGGACGTCCCCTTCATTCTTCGCAAGCTCAATGGCAGCGCGGTTCACGGTGATGCGTATCTCCTTGTCGGCGCCGGACATCGCCGCGGTCTTCTTCGCCGCCGCGAAGTCCTTGGGGCTCACGGCCGCCAGCGACTCCGCCGTCCGGCCCACGCCCCCGCTGGCGTAGCGGTCGAGCAGCACGCGCACGTACTGGCGCGTCAGGGGCCGGAAGCGGGCCGCCATCATGTCCCTCATCTCTTGCCGGTCGGTGGTAAGCTTCACCTCGGTGGGGATGCCGAGCTTCGCGCGCACCTCGTTGATGTTCGCCTCGTCGATGCCGCCGCCCCTCAAGGCCTTGATGAACGCCTCCTTCACCTCCAAGATGCGCTCCGGCGAAAGCACCACGTTGTTCTCACCCGTCTTGTGGACGTGGTTGTTCACCTTCTTCAGCTCGTTCTGGACGTTGCCGTTGTCATCCGTCTTGAAGTCCACGAGACCGGCGTTGTAGTCGCCGGTCGCGATCTTGTTGAACTGCGCGAGGCTGATGTTTGGTATTGCCATTGTTTTCTCTCCTATCTTAGCTGGTCGTCTATTTGGAATTCTCGCTCTATCTACACGCAAAAACGAATAAGGTTACACCATCGGAACAAGAACAAACATCGCATCATGGGGGACAGATCGCGCAGAGGTCATCACGCGATGTCATGACAGGACAGGCAATCCCCATCCGTTTCAAGGCACGCGCAACGGCCTTGCGCGCATCTTCGAAGAGAAGCGGATCGGTTTGGGGATAGTCGTTCATCACAATCCCGGCGAAAGGGATGCCGCGCGCCTTCGCCGCTTCCATCGAGAGCAGGATGTGGTTGATCGCCCCCAGCCGCCCGCTTGCCACCAGAATGAGCGGCCACCCCTGCTCTGCCACGAAATCCGCCGTGAGCGTCTCCTCCGTGAGCGGCACGAGAAGTCCGCCCGCCCCCTCCACAATGACGATTTCATGCCGCTTCGCACACGTCTCGACCGACGCGGCAATTCGCTTGAGATCGACGGTGCGCCCTTCCAGCCCCGCCGCCAACAAGGGCGACGCGGGGAACTTGAAGATCTGCGGCGCGGTCAGCCCTTCTTCGTCCTCCGGGAACCGCCCCACGCCCGCCAGCGCGCGGTGGGCATCAAGGTCTTCCGAGAATCCGTCGCATCCCGTCTGCACCATCTTCACGGAGATCCAGTCGCGCCCCGCCTCCTGCAGCGCACGGCACATCCGCCCCGCGACGACCGTCTTGCCGATCCCCGTATCGATGCCCGAAATGAAATAGACGCGTCCCATGCCGATAAGTTGTTAGTCGTTAGTTGATAGTTGATAGCTGGTAGTTGATAGTTGGTAGCTGGTAGCTGATAGTTGGTTGCCATTGGTTGACTTCAATCCTCCACTCCTCCAATCACCCAATCCTTCAATCCTCCACTCCTCCAATCACCCACTCCTCCAATCCTCCAATCATCCAATATCGGAAGGAATGTGCTTCGTCACATCCAGCAACTTCATGATCGCAGAATATGGATCCGGACTCTGGCAGACGGCGCGCACGACGGCGAAGTTGCGCGCGCCGGCGGCGAGGACCTCTGGCAGACGCGCCGCATCGATGCCGCCGATGGCGACGGCCGGATGCGCAGCAGCGGCGATCATCTCGCCCATCGTCTCGAGTCCCAAAGTCGGGTCGGGAATGTCCTTCGTCGGCGTCGCATAGACCGGTCCCACGCCAATGTAGTCGATTGGCTGCGTGACAGAGGCGCGCACCTGGTCGAGGTTGTGCGTGGAAAGCCCCACGATCCGCAGGTCGGGATAGCGGGCGCGCACCTCGTCCGGCGCCATGTCACCCTGCCCCACATGCACGCCGTCCGCGCCCACCTCGGCGGCGATGGAGGGATCGTCGTTGACGATGAAGAGCGTCTCCGTGCCCGCCGTCACCCGGCGCATCTCCTGCGCCTCGCGGAGGATCTCCTCGCGGGACGCATGCTTCATGCGCAGCTGGATGATCTTCACGCCCGCCCGGACGGCCGCCTCCGCGCACTTCGCGTAGCCGACCGCCGGGTTGGTGATGACGAGATAGAATCCGAAGTCCGTCACTTGCCGAGATCCTTCAGGATGATCTGCGCGATCTTGCGGCCGCTCTTGAACATGCCGCCGAAGATCGGCCCCATGCGGAAGCCGCCCTGCACGTTGTTCGCCGCCATGCCCGAGGCGTAGAGCCCAGGATAGAGACGCTTCGTGTTCTCCACGGTCGTGCGCTCGCCGTCCTCCATCCACATCGGCTTCTCGCCGAGGATGCCGCCGGTCGGGGAGTCGATCTTCACTCCGGCCTTGTTGACCGCCTTGTTGATGATCTCGCTCGGGTGGCCAGTGCCGTCGATCAGCGCGCGCGTCGTCACCACGATCGGATCGACGTGCATCTCGAGCCTCGCGACGGGGTTCCAGTTGATGACCACGCCGCAGACCACGCCGTCATGGATCACGATATCCTCCACCTTCACGGCGTTGAAGATTGTCGCGCCCGCCTTGCGCGCACCGAAGATGAGACCGGAGGCCATCTCGACGGAATCGACCGTCTGATAGGTGTCGTCCACCGGCACCGTCGTTATTCCGAACTCGTGGAGAATCTCGGCGGCGTCGTTCTGCACCACCACCTCGTTCATCAGCATGCCGCCGCCCCAGGTTCCGCCGCCGGGCGCGAGCTTCGACTCGAACATCGCCACCTTAAGCCCCGCCAGCGCGAGATCCCGCGCCGCCACGAGACCGGACGGTCCCGCCCCCACGATTGCGACGTCAACCGCAAGGTTGGCCTCAAGTTTCTTGAAGTAGCTCCGGACGATCGCGCCGGAGATTGTCTCTTCCATCACGTTCTGCATTTTGTCTTTCCTTTTTCCCTCCGCAGGCATTACCCTGTTCAGGTTTTTGTTTTGTTTCAAACGGGTATTTTCTCAGCACCCGGCACCTCGCCGGTAGCACCCCGAATGGCCGTATATTATACCACGAATGGCAAGTGGCGACGCGTGCGCGATCAGGTGTAGCGCAAAACCTCGTCCACGGTCGTGTAGCCGTCGAGAATCGCGCGCACGCCGTCTTCGCGCATGGTGCGCATGCCGAGCTCGCGGGCCTTCTCGCGGATGATGAGCGTGGGGGACCGCTTGTTGATCAGCTCGCGGATCGGGTTCGAGATGCGCAGGTACTCGAAGATGGCCTTGCGCCCCTTGTAGCCCGTGCCGTTGCACGTCTTGCAGCCCTTGCCGAAGTAGAACGGACGCCCGCCGATCTGGTCGCGCGTGAGATTGATGCGGTCCAGCGTCTCGTCGTCCGGCGTGTACTCCTGCTTGCACTCCTTGCAGCAGGTTCTGAGAAGTCGCTGGCCGAGCACCGCCTCGAGTGTCGAAGCCACCATGTAGGGCGGCACGTTCATATCCACGAAACGCATCACCGCGCCGGCGGCGTCGTTCGTGTGGAGCGTGGAGAACACCAAGTGGCCCGTGAGGGCGGCCTGAATCGCCACCTCCGCCGTCTCAAGGTCACGAATCTCGCCGATGAGCATGATGTCCGGGTCCTGACGCAGGAAGGCGCGCAGCACCTTCGGGAACGTGTTGCCGACTTCATGGTTGATCGGCACCTGCACGATGCCGTCCACATCGTATTCCACCGGCTCCTCGGCCGTGAGGATCTTCGTGTCGATCGAGTTGATGCGACGCAAAACGGAATAGAGCGTGGTCGTCTTGCCGGAACCGGTCGGACCCGTCACCACGATGATGCCGTTCGGCTTTTCGATGTCCATCGTGATCTGCTCGTACACGTCTTCCGCGAGACCGACGTTCTCAAGGTCGAGCGACGTCGCGCTCTGGTCGAGAATACGCATAACCACCGACTCGCCGTGCACGGTCGGCAGACACGACACGCGGAGATCGACGGGGCGCCCCGCCACGTTGATCGCGATGCGGCCATCCTGCGGCACGCGGCGCTCAGCGATGTTGAGGCCGGCCATGATCTTCACGCGGGAGATGATCGCCGGCGCCATCGAGACGTCCGGCGCCTTCATGGCGTACAGCGCGCCATCCACGCGGTAGCGGATCTGGAAGTCCTTCTCGAATGGCTCAATATGGATATCGGCCGCGCGGTCCACAACGCCCTGATAGAGAATCAGGTTCACGAACTTCACCACGGCATTGTTGTTCGCCGCGCCCTCAAGCGCCGCCACGTCGTTCGGGTCGCTCTTGATGGTCTCGTCCATGTCCATGCCCGAGCCGAGGCTCTTGAGCATGTCCGCGACGGACTCCGTGTCGTCGCCGTAGTACTGCGAGATGCGGTTGCGCACGTCCTCCTCGCGCGCCATGACGAACCGCACCTCTTTCGTGAGGACGAACGCCAGCTCGTCGGAAACGCGCGGATCGATGAGGTCGCTCGTGGCGAGCGTCACGCTCGTGTCGTCAGCGGCCACGGCCAGCACGTTGTACATGCGCGCGACGGACGGGGGGATCGACTGCACGGTGTCGGTATCCAGCGTCATGTCGGAGAGATCCACCACCTCGCAACCCTGATAGGCGGCCATCATGCCGAGAAGGTCGTCCTCGGTCACGTACTCGCCATCGATCAGGATCTGGCGGAGCGTCTTACCCGTGGGGTTCTTCGCCTCTTCGAGGATCGTCTCCACCTGCCCATCGTCGAGAACGCCGTTCTGGACGAGCAGATCGAGAAGCGGATCAAGCGGTTTGCTGTTTTCTGCCATCGTCATCCTTTCAATTGATCACCAGCCACTAGCCACTAACCACTAATCACTAGCCACTAACCACTATCTTCCCATCTCTTCCTTGAGCTTCGCCACCACCGTATCCGGATCCTGCGACTTGGTGATGAGTTCCTCGTAGGAGATGAGTCCGGCCTTGTAATGTTCGAGCAGGCAGCTGTCGAGCGTGACCATGCCGAACTTCGCGCCGGTCTGCATGTCGCTCTTGATCATGTTCGTCTTGTTGTCGCGGATGCGGCTCTGGATGGCCGGCGTGGAGATCATGATCTCGAAGGCGGCGATACGGCCGTGCACCTCGCCGTTCGGTTCAAGCTTCGGCAGAAGGATCTGGGAGATCACGGCCTGCAGGCCCGAGGCGAGCTGCGTGCGGATCTGCTGCTGCTGGTTCGTCGGGAACGCATCGACGATACGGTCGATGGTCTCCGCCGCACCAGTGGTATGCAGGGTGCCAAACACGAGGTGGCCCGTTTCGGCGGCGGTGATGGCCGCACCGATGGTCTCAAGGTCGCGCATTTCGCCCACGAGGATCACGTCCGGGTCCTGACGGAGCGCGCGGCGGATCGCCTCGGCGAAGCTCGGCACGTCATCGCCGACCTCACGCTGCGTCACGAGAGACTTCGCGGACGTGTGGTAGAATTCGATCGGGTCCTCAATCGTGATGATGTGCACACCGCGCTCGTGGTTGATCACGTCAAGCATCGAAGCGAGCGTGGTTGATTTACCGGAACCGGTCGGGCCCGTCACGAGGATGAGACCGCGCGGCTTAAAGAGAAGTTCCTTCACGGTGTCGGGGAGGCCGATCTGCTCGAGCGTGAGCAGCTTCGACGGAATCATACGGAGAACGGCGCCCCAGTTTTTGCGCTCCTTGAACACGCTCACACGGAAACGCGTGCCATCCTCATGGGCGAGCGCGAAATCCGCGCCACCGTTCTGCTCCACCTCGGCAAGCTGTTCCTCGCTGCAAATCTGTTGGCAAAGGGCATAGGTATCTTCCGGCGTAAGTACCTCGTCGGCAATCGGCTGAAGCTCGCCGTGCACGCGCAGCTCCGGCGGCATGTTCGCACGCACATGAAGGTCGGAAGCGCCGTATTCGATCGTCGCGCCCAACAGGTCATCCATCGTTATCTCTGTCGCCATGTTCTCGTTTTCCTTTCTCCATCTCTTTTCAAACGCGTGAATTATACCACAATCCGTCCATCAATTGCCGACGGCCGTGAGCGCCGCCCGGAAGCGGGTCAAAAGATCGGCTTCGGAGACATCCGCCTCCACGAACCGACGGGCGCCATCGGATTTGACAGAATGGCCCGGGGCCGAGATCGTCAGCTCCGGCGGGACCTTCGCGCCGACGGCCCAATAGACGATCCCTCCCCTGCCGCCGCGCGTGTAGGAGAAGGCCCGCACAGGGCGCTCCTCATCCTTCGTGACCGCGCGGTACTCCACCAGCTCCGGCCGCTTCGGGTCGAACCCGAACGGCCAAATGAACCATTCGCGGTGACCGTCGCGCATCGTCTGCTTCATCGCCGCCGAGACCGAACCGGCCGCCCGCACCTCTTCCCAGCGCCGCATCACGGCGCAGATGTCGGCAAACAGGGGATGCTCCAGCTCCTTGTCGCGATAGACGCGGAGACCGCTGCAACCATTCCAGGCAACCGATTTGGAGCAGATCAGCTCCGCATGATCCATCTGCATTCCGGTTGTGCGTCGTACCGTACCGTCCGCATACCGCCGCATCTCGTCGGGGCCTCGGATATCGATGCTGCCGAAATCCGTGGTGGTGAAGCTCTCGTTGAGATGGAACGCCTTCTTGGACCAGTAGCGTCGCACGGCCTCGCGCAGACGTTCGTGCGGGAACATGTCGAACCCGCACCCGTGCGTGATGGCATGCCAGCTGTATTGGACGTGCGCGGCGCTGCGCGCCCAGATCTGATAGTCGCCGATCGCCCGCCGCACGCGCGTCTGGGCGCGCGCCACGTTGTACCAGTACGGTTCCGGCACATCCTCCGCGCCGTCGTAGTGGTACATGCGGAAGCCGCATTCCCCAATGAGCGTCGCCAACCGGGCCGCAATCTCGTCCTGCAGATCGGTATCCTGGTCGATGCGCACGAAAATCGGCCAGTCGTCCACGTTGAGATGCCGGAAACGCTCCGCCGTGGTGTGTGCCGCCGCTTTCGTGCCGAGCGCCCCGCGCACGCATCCCTCCAGACGGTACGGCGGCTCGGTGACGGCGCGCTGGTAGCGGATCAGCTCCTCGCCGATCTGCACGAGATGCCGGGCGCTTTCGCGCTTGGCCAATTCGCTCGCCGCGACCGGTTCCACGACGATGCCCGCCGGATTTCCCTGAAGATAAATGGTCGTGTCGTTCGCCGCCAGCGGACGCGCCAGCAGCAGGTTCCGGATGCCGTGCAGCCGTGGATCGGGCGTTCCATTGACCACGTAGGCATCGTTGGTTGTGACCTTGTTGTAATGGAAGTGAAGCCCCGGCACGAGTCCCGCGTCGCGAATGCGCCCCGCCACTGCCTTCAGATCCTCCAGCCCGCGCGGGTACTTCTGGAGGTTAAAATCGAAATGTCCGCACGTGCGCGCGAAGGCGGGATAGTAGATCATGAGATACTTCAGCCCACACGCCTTGGCGGCGGCGATATGCCGGCCCACGTTCTCCGGCGTGATGCAGTTCGACCAGTAGAACGAAGCGGTGGTGCCCACTTTCTGCCGCGTCTCGGCGCCGTTCGGCATGCCGTAGTCGCGCTCCACGCGCCCGATCACGTCCAGCAGACGGTCCTTCCGCGAAACCACAAGCACCGCGCCGCACCCCTCAAGCTTCACGCGGTTCTCCATGCCGGCGTAGAACTCGTACGCCCCATCCTCACGCGGAAAGGCGTCGGCGCGCGTCTCCGGCGCATCACCCAGCAGCGTCACCGCCGTGCGGTCGTCCCACATCACGTTCAGCCATTCGCCGAAATGCTCCCGCCGCGCGATCGGCAGACGGACAAGCGCGAACTCGTCCGTCTCCGTCTTGCGCTTGATGCCGAAGTCCGCAATCTTGAAATCAAGGCGCTCCAGCACGAACCCCACATAGTCGGGAGCCGTCTTGATCGCAATGTACGCGACGTCCGCCGTGCCGTCGAACTCCACCACAAGGCGATCCCCTTCTCGAACGATTCGGTTCGCGGGATAGACGGTCGGCTTCGCGGGATGCGTGAGGAAGTTCTCGTTGTCGTAGGGACGGTACTGCGTAAGCGTGCAGAACGGCATCTTCACGCCCTTCGCCAGACACTCCTCGCCCGTCTCCTTGGAGACGAGGGACGTGGCGCAACCGGCATCGGAAAGGACGAGCCGAAACGACTCGTTCTCGATCATGACATCCGCCGCCGCCCGGACGCAGCACATCCCGGCGAAAATCGCCAGGGGGACTCTCCGGAAAGCCAGAACGCGGAGCACGGGACGCACCTCAGTCCGCGTCACCCATCGTAGCCTGGATGACCTCGCGGAGCGATGTCATACCCGAGGCGACCTTCAGCATGCCGTCCTCACGCAGCGTACGCATGCCCATCTCACGGGCGCGTTCGCGCAGGACGCCCGCCGGCGCGTGGTCGAAAATAAGGCGCTGAATCGTATCGTCGATCTCGAAGATCTCGAAAATGCCCTTTCGGCCCTTGTAGCCGCCGTTACACGCGCTACAGCCCGCACCCACGTACATGTGTTCGGGGCGCGTCTTGGCGATGGCGCCGAGCATCTTGAGGTCGCGCTCCGTGGGCGTGTACTCCGTTTTGCACTTCGGGCAGATCGCGCGCACGAGACGCTGCGCCATCGCCGCGCGGAGCGCGGAGGCCACGAGGAACGGCTTCACGCCCATATCGGTGAGACGCGTCACCGCCGAAGGCGCATCGTTCGTATGCAGGGTAGAGAACACCAAGTGACCCGTGAGCGCGGCTTCCATGGCGATGTCGGCCGTTTCCGAGTCACGAATCTCACCGATCATCACGATGTTCGGCGCCTGACGCAGAATCGAACGGAGCGCCGCCGAGAAGTCGAGCCCCACGTCGCGGTTCACCTGCACCTGGTTGATGCCGCTCATCTGGTATTCGACCGGGTCCTCGACGGTGATGATCTTGCGGTCAGGGAGGTTGATCTGTCCCAAGCAGGCGTACAGGGTGGTCGTCTTGCCGGAGCCGGTCGGCCCCGTCACGAGCACCACGCCGTCGGAAAGGTGGATGAGCCGCTCGAACTTGTTCTGGTCGTCCGAGAGGAAGCCGAGCTGCGGCAGGCCGAGCGCGAGGTTCGACTTGTCGAGAATACGCATGACGATCGATTCGCCATGGTTCGTCGGCACCGAGTTCACGCGGAGGTCGAGGTCGCGTCCGTTCACCTTCACCTGGATGCGGCCGTCCTGCGGGATGCGCTTCTCGGAGATCTTCATCTTCGACATGATCTTGATGCGCGAGAGGATCGCGCCCTGCAGACGCTTCGGCGGCGAATCCATCTTGCGGAGCGCGCCGTCGATGCGGTAGCGCACGCGGAACTCCTTCTCCATCGGTTCGAGGTGGATATCAGAGCACTTCATCTTGATGGCGTTGGAGATGATCATCGAGCAGAGCCGGATCACGGGCGCGTCGTCGCCATCCCCGTCGCCGTTCTCGTCCGCCCCGCCGAACTCGTCGTCCGAACGCGTCTCAACCGTATCCGCGCCGCTCGGATAGAGCTTCTCCATCGCCGCCTTGAGCTCGTCGAGCGGCGCCAGAACCGCCTGCACGTCGCGCCCGTGAAGAACATACCTGAGCGAATCGACCGCATCGTATCCCATCGGATCCATGAGCGCCACGGTGAGCGAATCCGCATCGCCCACGATCGGCACCACGCCGTACTTGTGCGCGATCTCCGCAGGCAGTATCTTGGTGATCTCGGGGTCGATCGCGCCGGGATCCACGTGGCAGTACTTGATGCCGAACTGCTCCGCGATTATACCGAGGACGTCATCCTGCGAGATCGCGCCGGACGAGACCAGCACGTCGAGCGTGGTCTCGCTTCCCTCGCGCATGGAGTTTGCCGCAGCAGACACCTGCTCGGCCGTCAGGAACCCCTGCTCCTGCAGGAGCGTCAATACGTATTCGTCGTTAGAAGTCATCGGTGAGGTGTAATATATCAGATTCGGTGTTCACGTGCAACCCCAGGCGGGCGTCAATCCCCCACATGGAACGCACCCACGGGAAGATTGACTTCGTTGTAGAGCGCACCATACCAGGGCTCGGAATGAAGATAGCGAAGCTTCACGGGCTTTTCGACACCCTTGGCCGAGACGATGACGTCGGTGCCGACCAGTTCACCGTGGCGGCGCTCCTTGACGTGCTTCTCCTTCGAGACCCTGAAGTTCTGGATGTCGGCGGGCTTCCACACGCCGTCCGCGCCGCAGATCTCGAAGCCGACCTTGAGCGAACGGTCCATGTTATAGACATAAAAGCGCTTGACGTCCCGGAACGAGAGGATGAACTTGTCACCCTCGATCTTCCACGACTTCAGCGTGGGGGAATTGTCCTGGATATCCTTGTAGCCGTAGAGCCGCTTGAAGGCGTGCAGCGCGAGACGCTGCGCGACGGTCTGCTTGCGGTTCGGGTGGATGTCCACAGTGTTGCCGAGATCGTTGATGATCGCGATGGCGGCATTCGGCTGCTCGGCGGCGAACTTCGCCTGCGCCTCCTGCAGCGCCGGCACCGCAGAGCTGCCCCACGGCGCGACCTGTGCGAAGTAGAACGGCAGGTTCGGGTTCTCGAACTTCTTCGCCCACCCGTTCCAGAGCGCGTGCGAGAGCGCGCAGTAGTGCTCCGCGTCGCTGGAGTTGTTCTCGCCCTGATACCAGATTGCGCCGCGGATCGTGAACGGCGTGAACGGCTCGATGTTCGAGTTCCACAGCACGCCCGGCTGGCGGAACGCCCCGCCCCGGATGCCGCCGCGCGTCAGCTCCTTCTCGCGCTTCGCCCACTCCTTGGCCGAGACGGGATACTTCTCGGCGAGCTCGCGCAGCTCGGGAACGGTGAGGAACCCCTCGCGCGGCGTCCACGCCTCGATGTTCGTGCCGCCGTTGTATGCGGCGAGGATGCCAATCGGCACGTCAAGCTCATTGTAAAGCTCCAGCGCGAAGTAATACGCCACCGCCGAGAAGCCATACCGACGGTGTTCCTCTCCGTCACCGCTCTTCACATTCTCCCAGTTGAGCTCCTTCCACTCCACCGTGCCGTCACGCACCGGCTTCGCCTGCCATGAGGCACCATGACGCGCGAAGCGCACGAACGGACGCTTTACGTACTGCGCAATCATCGCCCCCTTCTCGTCACCATGACGCGGATCCACCCACACGAGCGGCACGCCCATGTTCGACTGGCCACCTGCGAACCACACCTCGCCCACGAGCACGTCCTGGACCTTCACGTCGTTCGCCGCAAGCGTACGTCCTTCCTTCGAGGCCGCCATCGGCTTGAGGCTCACGCGCCAACCGCCCTGCGCATCGGCGACGGCCTCCGCAGACTGCCCCGCGAACGTCACCGTCACCTTTTCGCCCGGTGCGGCCGTGCCCCACACCGCCACGGGCTTGTCCCGCTGCAACACCATGTGATCCGCGAACGGCATGCCGAGCTTCACGGCAGCCGTTGCGGCGAATGCGGCGGCCGTGACCGCCAGCGTCATCATCAGCTTTGCTTTCCTGTTCATCTTGGGACTCTCCGGTAAGGATTCAAACTTCAGCCCGCGACAGCGGCGCGCCCGCGCGCAAACGCCTTCTCGTTCACCTCCAGAAGCTTCGCCTTCGGACCGGTGAACGTCTCGGCCATCGCCTTCTTCCACAGCTCCTCCGGGAACGGCGTGAGCGCGGAGAGCGCCCCGGCGATCACCATGTTCGCCGTGCGGTCGTTACCGACCTCCTTCGCAACGGCGGCGGCATCCACATAGACGGCGGAGGGCAGCGCCGCCTTGAGCGAACCCGCAAGATCCTCCACCTCAGGCTGCTGCCCCGACGAAACGGTGACAGGCGTAAGATACACATCGTTCACGAGCGCCTTGCCGCCCGCCTTCAGCTGCGAGGCGCAACGGAGCGCCTCCAAGCGGTCGAACGCCACCAGAAGGTCGCTTTCGCCCGCCGGAATGATCGGCGAACAGACCTTCTCGCCAAAGCGCACGCTCGACGCGACAGAACCGCCGCGCTGCGCCATGCCGTGGATCTCGGATTTCTTGACGTCAAGTCCGGCAAGCGCCGCGACACGTCCCAGAAGGTTCGCGGTCAGAAGAATACCCTGCCCGCCGACGCCGACCAAAGAGACATTGAACGTTTCCATCATTCCACCGCCCTTTCAACCGTCAGTTCCGGATCCAGTTCCTGAAGCTTCGTCTCGATGCCCTGCTTCAGCGTCATCATCGCATACGGGCAGCTGCCGCAATGTCCGGTCAGCCGAAGCGTAACCACCTTGCCCTCCATCTTCACGAACTCCAGATCGCC
>CACZCD010000004.1 GCA_902779565.1 uncultured bacterium
CAAGGACGGCGCGAGGTAGTGTCCGTTCGGGCAGCGATGCGACGCGAGGCGCGAGTACATGAGCCTCAGCGAGTTGAGCAGTTCCGTCGAGGTGCCGAACGTGGAGCGGATGCCGGGGACGCCGGGACGCTGCCGGAGCGCCAGCGCGGCCGGCACGTAGCGCACGTCGTCCACCTCCGCGCGCTCCGCCTGCGTCATCCGCCGGCGCGTGTAGGTGGAGAGCGATTCGAGGTAGCGCCTCGATCCCTCCGCATACACGATGCCCAGCGCGAGGGAGGACTTGCCGCTTCCCGAAACGCCGGCCACGCCGACGATCTTCCCGAGCGGAATATCGACGTCAATGTTCCTGAGGTTGTTCTTCCGCGCCCCGCGCACCTCTATCGCGGCTGGTCTTCTCCCGCTCATGACTCCACCTTTATTTCCAGTCCGTACCTTATTCTATTTTGCGATCTTCCAGCAGAGCCAGGCGGACAAAGTCTTGGAATCGAAGATCGTGCCGTTACGGATGGCGTCCTCGACCTCGGCCTCGGAGAGGACGACGGGGAAGACGTTCTCGTCCGGATCCTGGTCCTGGGCATGCGCCGTCTCGGACAGCTCCGCGAAGTAGAGGTGGATGCGCTCCTCGCAGTAGCCGGGCGTGCAGATGATGGTGGTGAGGAACTTGATGCTCGTCACCTCGTAACCGGTCTCTTCGGCCGTCTCGCGACGCGCGCCCTCGATCGGGTCTTCCCCGGGTTCGAGCCCGCCCGCGATGACCTCGATCAGAGCCTCTTCCGCGGCCTTTCGGTACTGCTTCACGAACACGAACTTACCGTCGGGACGGCGTGCGAGGATGGCGACCGCGTTCCCGTGGCGGATCACCTCGCGCTTCGCCTTGCGCCCATCAGGCAGTTCGATGTCGAGAAGATCGACGCTGATGATCTTCCCCGTGTACTTGCGCTCGGTCGCGAGCGTTTTTTCGGTCAAGTCTGCCATTTTACGATTCCTTACATCAGTTCCTTGCCGCAGGAGAACGCCTTGGCGACGACTTCGCCCATGAGGCGGTAGACGTGCTGGCAGGTGTCGAAGCAGATGGGCTTCATCTTGTCCGCGTCTGGCTTGCCGTCCGTCATCGCGGACTCCTCCACCGCGCAGTTGAGGATCTTACCGACGACGTTGCAGTTCTCCTCGTTCATCGAGACGAGCTCGCATTCGAGGACAAGCGGCAGCTCGTTGACGACGGGCGCATCCACGAACGCGCTCTTCGTCACGGTGAAGCCGCTCTTCGCCACCTTGTCGGGCGTCTTGTTGCCGCTCGCGAGCCCCAAGTAGTCGCAGGCCTTCACGGCGTCCGCCGTGCCGAAGGCGACGGTGAACGCCTTCCGCGCGGCGATGTTCGCCCACGTCTTGTGTCCGGTGTCGATGCAGATCGTGATCTCGTCCTCGAGCGTGATCCCGCCCCACGCGGCATTCATGACGTCGGGCGTGCCGTCCGCGCCGTAGGTGCCGATCATCAGCACCGGCATCGGGAACATCCAGTTTTTCTTTCCAAGGTTTTTCTTCATGTTGCTTTTCCTTTCTCAGTTTCTCACAAAGCTGTCCATCACACATCCAACCACGTCGGCTCGTAGGCGATTTCGTACCGCTCGTCGAGGCGCGAAACGTTGTAGATGCGGCTGGACTCGAAATCGACACCTCCGTGCTGACCCGTGTGGATGTGTCCGCAGAAGACGAAGCGGGGACATTTCTCCGCAATCGCCTCTGCCAGCTCGGACGAACCGAAATGCTCGGAATCCGTCTGAAGCGAACGATCCACGTCGCTGCCGGGGATACGCGGCGGTCCGTGCGTGACAAGGACATCGAGGTCCGATGGTATCTTCGAGAACCACTGCCTCAACGTATCATGCTCCCCCTCGAATGCCCACGAGTAGGAGATGATCGGCACCCACGGCGTACCGTAGAAGCGGATGCCGTTGATTTCGACCGCACAGTCGCCGAGGAAATGGACGTTGGGCGAGAATCCAAACGTCCAGTCGATGTCGTGCCCCTTGAAGAGGATGTGGGCAATCGGATAAAAGTCGTGGTTGCCGGGAATGACAACGAACTGGATGTCGGGATAAGACGCCGTCCATTCGCGGAAGCGCTTGTTGATCCACTTCTTCTGGTCGTTGATGTGCCAGGGGCCGCGTCCCCGCAGCGGCGCGACGTCGCCCGCAATGACGACGACATCCGCCCCCGTCGGGTCAAGTCCGTCAAGGTTCCCGTGCAAATCCGATGTCGCCATGATGCGCATGATCGCCCTCCGCTAAAATTCAGCCGGAGCCGAGGCGCAGCAGTTCATCCTCGCCCTTCCCGATCCTGTCGGCAATCGCGTCCATAATACGACAGACGTGGCGGCAAGGGGTCATACTTGCCGCCGTCTGCAAACGTCTGCGCATCGCATTCGATGCGGACCAGCCCTGTTGCGCCATTGATCAGCTCACGTGGAGGACGCGCTCCTTGATCTCCTGCGTACGGCCCTGGTTCCAGTACTGGGAACCGATGTAGCCGCAGGTGCGGCGCGCCACGTTCATCGTGTTCTGGTCGGTGTTGCCGCACTTCGGGCACTTCCACACGAGCTTGCCGTTCTCGTCCTTGACGATCTCGATCTCGCCGTCCCACCCGCACTTCTGGCAGTAGTCGCTCTTCGTGTTCAACTCGGCGTACATGATGTGGTCGTAGATGAACTGCATGATGGAGAGCACCGCCGGGATGTTGTTCTGCATGTTCGGCACCTCCACGTAGGAGATTGCGCCTCCAGGCGAGAGTGCCTGGAACTTCGCCTCGAGCGCCAGCTTGTCGAATGCGTCGATCTTCTCCGTGACGTGCACATGGTAGGAGTTCGTGATGTAGTTGCGATCGGTCACGCCCTTCACGATGCCGAAGCGCTTCTGCAGACACTTCGCGAAGCGGTACGTCGTCGATTCAAGCGGCGTGCCGTAGAGCGAGTAGTCGATGTTCTCGGCCTTCTTCCACTTCGCCGTGTACTCGTTGAGCTTCTTCATGATGTCGAGGCCGAGCGCCTCGCCCTCCAGCTCGGTGAGCTTCTTGCCGCAGATTGCGTACACGCACTCCCACAGACCCGCGTAGCCGAGCGAGATCGTCGAGTAGCCGTCGTACAGCAGACGGTCGATCTTCTCGCCCTTCTTGAGGCGCGCCAGCGCGCCGTACTGCCACAGGATCGGCGCGGCGTCGGAGAACGTGCCGAGCAGACGCTCGTGGCGGCAGCGGAGCGCGCGGTGGCACAGCTCCATGCGTTCATCGAACATCTTCCAGAACGCCTCCATGAGAGCCTTCTCGGACGCGCTCTCGCCCACCTCGCGCTTCGCGCTCATCGCGATATCCACGAGGTTCACCGTGACGACGCCCTGATTGAAGCGCCCGTAGTAGCGGTGCTTGCCGGGCACGTAGTTGCCCGCGTTCGAGATGTTGCCAATACCCGCATCGGTGAAGCGGTCTGGCGTAAGGAAGCTGCGGCAGCCCATGCAGGTGTAGATATCATGCTTGAGCGAATCCATCACCTTCTCGGAAATGTAGTCCGGCACCATGCGCTTCGCGGTGCACTTCGCCGCCAGCTCGGTGAGGTACCAGTAGGGCGTGCCTTCCTTGACGTTGTCCTCCTCCAGCACGTAGATGAGCTTCGGGAACGCCGGCGTCACATACACGCCCACCTCGTTCTTCACGCCCTGGATGCGCTGCTTGAGCATCTCCTCGATGATGACGGCGAGATCCTTCTTCTCCTGCTCGTTGCGCGCCTCGTTGAGGTACATGTACACGGTGATGAACGGCGCCTGTCCGTTCGTCGTCATGAGCGTGACCACCTGATACTGGATCGTCTGCACGCCGCGCACAATCTCGTCGCGCACGCGCTTCTCGATGATCTCCGCCTTCTTCTCCGGCGCGACATCGGCGCCCACGAGCTTCAGCTCGTCCTCGACCTCCTGCGTGATCTTCTCGCGGCTCACCTGCACGAACGGCGCAAGGTGCGTGAGCGAGATGGACTGTCCGCCGTACTGGTTGGACGCGACCTGCGCGATGATCTGCGTGGCGATGTTGCACGCCGTGGAGAACGAATGCGGACGGTCGATCGTCGTCCCCGAAATCACCGTGCCGTTCTGGAGCATGTCCTCGAGGTTCACGAGATCGCAGTTGTGCATCCGCTGCGCATAGTAGTCCATGTCGTGGAAATGGATGATGCCCTCGTCATGCGCCTTCACGACATCCTGCGGGAGGAGGAGACGCTTCGTGACGTCCTTCGAGACCGCGCCCGCCATGTAGTCGCGCTGCACGGAGTTGATCGTCGGGTTCTTGTTCGCGTTCTCCTGCTTCGCCTCCTCGTTCGTGCAGTTGATGAGCGAAAGGATCTCGCCGTCGGTCGTGTTCTTCTGGCGTTTCAGCTCCTGGATGAAGCGGTACTTGATGTAGTTCTTCGCCACCGCATGGGCGCCCGCCTCCTGGATCTTCGTCTCGACGATGTCCTGCACCTCCTCGACGGAAAGCGCGCGGTCATGGGCGCCCGCGAACTCCTCAATCTGCTCCGCGATGCGCTCGATGCGCGCATCCGTCAGCTTGTCCGCCGCCTCCACCGTATCGTTCGCCTTGCGGATCGCCGCCGCGATCTTGCTCCGGTCAAACTCCTTCTCCTCGCCGCTCCTCTTGATGATGTTCATCGCTGTTCTCTCTTTTTCTGTTGGTTTTTCCTGAAATGGTTTGGCAACCTATTGGGCAGCCGTTAATTAAAGATACCAAAACCCATTTTCAGATGCAAGCAGAAAATAAAGAAATTATCAACATCTTGTGTTGCGGCTTTCCGACCCCCACTACATACAGTATATCGGGCTTTTTCCCCAAAAGGGGTTCCCGAGAGCATCTGTCCTGTAAATGCGAGGACTATTTGCGGGTGAAAACGTAGTGGACCTGACCCGTCTCCGGATCGATCGTGTAGGTGATCGTCACGCCTTCCAGCGTGCCGAATTCCTCAAGGGCCAACGTTTCCAGAATCTCAGACATAACACCTCATCATTCCACACCCTTCATTAGCACGAACCGTGCCAAATCCCCTCTGCGCTCTCGGCGCCTCTGCGTGAGATAAACCAATCCCCATCCCACTCCCCCAATCCCTCTGTTATTCCTCGTGCGAAGTCTCAACGCCCAAATCCCCTCTGCGCTCTCTGCGCCTCCGCGTGAGATAAATCAATCCCCACCCCACTCCCCCAATCCGCAAGGGGACATCAAAAATTGAATAGGCGCTCAAAAACTGACCCCTCCTTAGGGGCCCAAATCGACTAAATCATTTGAGGGCCTGTCCAACCTCGTCCAATGGGGGCTCATGCAAAAAATTGCGCGACGCGATCCAGAAGTTCGCGTTCGCTGCTGACGGCATGGACGGAGGCGGCGATGGACTTGCGGAAGATCGCCCCGTAGTTCTTGGCGACGATCCGACGGTCCGTCACGACCACTACGCCGCGGTCGCTCTTCGTGCGTACGAGACGCCCGAACCCCTGACGGAACTTGATGACCGCCTCGGGGATCATGTAGTCGCGGAACGAACTGCCGCCCTCAGTCTCGATCTGTTCGCTGCGCGCTTCCGTGACGGGTTCGCCCATCTGCGGGAACGGCAGACGCGCCAGCACCACGCACGAAAGCGCCTCGCCGGCCACATCCACCCCTTCCCAAAAACTCTGCGAACCGAACAGCACCGTCTGTCCGCCCGCCTTCAGACGCGCCGCCATCGATTCACGCGAGAGTCCTTCCCCCTGCACGCAAAGCTCCAACCCCGCCTCCTCGAAAAGCGGTCGCGCCCGCTCCGCCACCATCCGCATCATGTCGTAGGCGGTGAAGAGAACAAGCCCACGCCCCTTTGTCGCCGTGAAGAGGTTGCGCAAAAACGGCGCCAACGCCTCGGCGTAGTCCGTGCCGTTTGTCGCCGGGTCGGGCAGAAAATCGGGGGCCAACACGAGCGCCTGACGGAAGTAGTCAAAGGGCGAGGCTGCCACGAGCCGCCGCGTGCGGCAATCTTCCCCTTCGGTCCCTTCGCGCGGCGTGCAGCCCAAACGCTTCGCCATGTAGTCGAACCGGTCCCCCACGCGCAGCGTCGCCGAACAGAGGACGACCGAATCCTTCACGTCGTAGAAGCACCGCCGCATCTCCTCCGCCACGCAGAGCGGCGCCGCCACGAGACGCAACGCCATCCGCCTGTCGCCTTTGCCGCCCTCGTTGATCGTCCGCTCCGCCCAATAGACGCGCTGCGGATCGCCGCCCGTCAGCACGAACTTCGTTTGGGCGAGATAGGACTGCGCCGAAGCCGACACCTGCCGCGCCTGCGCGGCAAGGTCCCCGAAGAAATTGAACTCGCCCTCGTCCGCCGCCTGGTCCAGCAGGTCGGCAAGGTGCGACAGCGCATCCGCCACCGCCGCCAGTTTCGCCTCAAACTTCACGAGCGCGGCGGCGAGCGCCCCCTCGTCCCACTGCACCGCGTTGTAGTCCTTGAAGAGTCCGTTCAGGGAATACTGGCGCGGACCGTATTCATTCTCGCCCGTGCAGAGGCGGCGGTAGCGGATGATCGGCTGGCCCGCCGCCGGATTGAAGAGATGCGCCACCACATCGAGAACGGCATCCGCCTCCAACTGCGCGAACGCGCACGCCGTGCGCGCCTTCTGCGCCCACTCGCGGATCAGCTCCACATCGGGCGCATTCGCCAACGCTCCGTTGTCGAGTTGACGTTGGATCGACCCCAGCACGCCCTTCTCGCGTCCGCGGTCACCGCGCCGCCGCCGCGTGACCCGTCCGAGCAGCTGCGCAAGCGTCGCATGGGAAAATTCGTAAGAGAAGAACTCGGTGGCGATGTCCTCGAGGTTGTGCGCTTCGTCGAAGATGAGGCGGCCGTAGGCGGGCAGGATGTTGCTTCCGGCACTCGACGCCTCCGCCAGCACCAGCGCGTGGTTCGCCACAATCAGATGCGCGCGCAGCGCCCGCTCACGCGCCTTGCGGATGAAGCACTTCGTCGCGAAGGGGCAGCGCCGACCGCCGCAGTCCTCGCCCGCGCAGACGAGCCGGTTGCGCAGGAGCGGCACATTGACGGCATCGAGATCGCCGTCGCACGCCTCGGAATGGAGCCACGCCACAAGCGCGCCGAACTCCTCGCGCTCGTCCCGGTTCATCGTGTAGTAGCCGCCCTGCATCAGCTCGCCGAGCGCATGCAGACACAGGTAGTTGCCGCGTCCCTTCAGCACGGCGACGCGTACTTCATCGGAGACGGTCTGGACCGCGCGCGGGATGTCGTTCGAGATGAGCTGGCTCTGAAGGTTGCGCGTGGCCGTGGAGACGACGACGGGCGTATCGTTCAGCACGGCCCAGTTCACCGCCGGCACGAGATAGGCGAGCGACTTCCCCACGCCCGTGCCCGCCTCGATCATCAGGTGTTCGCGTTCGTTGAAGGTGCGCGCCACCGCCTTGAGCATGTCGATCTGCCCCGGACGCGCCTCATAGCCCTTCATCAACCCCAGCGTGCCGCCGGGCTGAAGATGCGATGACACATGCTCGATGTCAAGCGGCGAGCAGTCGCTGTGATCCGGCAGACCGCACTTCCGTCCGCCCGATGGCATCTCCGGCACACACGCCGCCCAATCGGGATCGTCCGCAAACAGCGCGGGATCAACCGTATCCGTCGCGTCCTTCTTCACTTCAGCAGCTTCACGGGATATTCGCCCGCCGCCACGAGTTTGCCGATCTCCGCCGTCACGAACGGCTTGTCCTCGCGGTAGGTCACGCCGAACCAGTTGGAGTCCGTCGGCAGCACCGCGACATCCGCCTTGCCCTCGTGGATCAGTTCATCCACGACGAACGGGATGTACCACTCCGACTTCGGCGCCGTGCCGTTCTTCTCGAGCCAGGCCGGGAAACGCGCTTCCAACGCCGCGAACAGTTCCGGCGTAAAGCCCCAGAGGTTCATCGACACGCGCTCCTCGCCCGTCAGCTTCACGGGGTTCGCCTCATCCTCGAGGTTCTCCGCGCCGCCCGGCACGCGCACCAGCTTCGTCATCTCCGTGACGGCCGTAAGCTTGCCGTCCTCGACCTTGCAGATGCCGCGCGCCACGGATCCATTGTCCGAAAGCGTAAGATCGAGCTTGTAGCCGACCATCGCAAAATGGAAGCGTCCAGAATCGGCGGATTGAGGGTTGGAGAGAAACGCCGCAAGCTTCGCAAAGGCGTCGCGCCCATAGAAGTCGTCGGCATTGATGGCGGCAAACGGCTCCTTCACGACCTCCCGCGCGGCGCGGATCGCATGCGCCGTGCCCCAAGGTTTCGTGCGCCCTTCCGGCACCGTGAACGGCGCGGGCAGGTCATTGATGTCCTGGAAGCAGTATTCCACCGGCAGCACGCCCTCGTACTTCGCGCCCACCTTCTCACGGAACTCGGCCTCGAAATCCTTGCGGATGATGAAGACGACCTTGCCGAACCCGGCGCGCTCGGCGTCGAAGACCGAGTAGTCGAGGATCGCCTCACCGGAAGGACCCACGGGATCCACCTGCTTCAGCCCACCATAACGTGACCCCATACCAGCTGCAAGTACCACCAATGTCGGTTTCATGTCAATCTATCTCCTTTGATTTGTAACAACTAAGCACTAACAACTAACCACTAGCCACTAACAACTAACCACGAAGCCACGCTCCTTCAGGAACGCCTTGAGTTCAGGGATCCCGATGATGTGGAAATGGAACACGCTCGCGGCGAGCAGCACCGTCGCGCCCGCCTCAGCGGCCTCGGCAAAATGCTCTATCGTGCCCGCGCCGCCGGAAGCGACGATGTCGGCATCCGTCACCTCGCGGATCTTGCGGATGAGCGGCAGGTCATAGCCCGTGCGCACGCCGTCGGTCGATTTGGAGGTCGGCAGCACCGTCCGCACACCGTACCCGACAACCTTCTTCGTCCATTCGATCGCATCCGCGCCCGTCGCCGTGCGGCCGCCGTCGATGAACACCTCGTAGCCGGAAGGCATCGCCGCGTTCTGCGCCACGTCGATCGCCACCGTCACCTTCCCATCGCCGAACGCCTTCACCAGCTCGCCGATCATCTCGGGACGACGGAAGACGGCGGAGGAGGTCGAGATCTTGTTCGCGCCCGCGTTCAACACCTCTTCGGCCGCCGCGACGGACGAGATGCCGCCGCCCATCGTGAACGGCACCGTCACCGCCTCGGCGACCTTGCGCACCGTCTCGAGCATCGTCTTGCGACCTTCCACGGTCGCCGTGATGTCGAGCATGGCCAGCTCATCGGCGCCCGCCGCGCAATAGGCCTTGCAGCATTCCACAGGATCACCCGCGTCCTTGATGTCCACGAAATTCACGCCCTTCACGACGCGGCCCTTGATCATATCCATGCACGGCATGATCACCAACGGTTTCTTCTCGCTCATTTCATCAACTCCGGTTTGTTCAGAAATTTTGCCTTAATTATATCACATTCCAACACGCCGCAGAATGTCGCGCGCGCAGCGCTCGGTCGCCCCACGCCGACGCTCGACGGCCGCGCGGGCGCGTTCGCCCAGCGCGCGGGCTGCACTCTGACCTTCGGCGGAAAGATTCGCCAGCAGCGCCTGACGCAACCCCGCTTCGTCCTTCACCTGAAGGATCGCATCCGCCGCCAGCAGATCGCTCATCACAGGACGGAAGTTTTCCGTGTAGGGTCCCACGACCGTCGGCACACCGCACAGACACGGCTCGATCATGTTCTGCGAACCGTGGGCGCACAGACTCTTTCCGACAAACGCCACGGACGCGATTCCAAAGAGTCCCATCAGCTCGCCCGTCGTATCGGCGAGATAGACGGTACGAACCTGTGGATTAGGAGTTTCCGTTTGCCCGCGCGAACGGCGGAGACAACGGCACCCTGCCTTGAGGATGTTCGCTTCAACGGCATCCGCCTTCTCGAAGTGACGCGGCGCAATGACGAGCTTCACGTCCGGCGGCAGCTCGCCCGAAAGCCGCAGCAGCGCCTCGTCCTCGCCCGGCCAGGTGCTGCCGCCCAGCAGGATGCGCCCCTCGCCGATCCAAGCGCGCAGTTCCTGCTCCTTCGCGGGGTTGCGCTTCGCGACATCGAACTTGAAGCTGCCGGTCACCTCCATCGCGGAACGGTCGGCGCCAGCCGCCTCCAAGCGCGCGGCATCGAGATCGCTCTGCACGTAGATCTTCGTGAAGCAGCGGAACACCTCGCCGAAGAACCACCGCAGCATCCGGTAGCGCGGCGCGCTGCGGTCGGAGATGCGCGCGTTGGCGAGGAAGAGCGGAATGCCGCGCCGCTTCGCCGTGCGGATGAAGTTGGGCCAGATCTCCGTCTCCGTCAGGATGATGGCGCGGGGGCGGATCCGGTCGAACGCCCGACGCACGAGCGGCGGAAAATCGAGAGGGTTGTAGATGAGGACGTCGCGGTCCGTCACCTCCCGCTCCGCCGTGCGCCAACCCGTCGAAGAGGTCGTCGAGAAGACGAAACGCAGTTCCGGATTGACCGCGCGCATCGCCCGCATGAGCTGTCCGGCGACCTGCACCTCCCCCACGCTCACGGCATGGATCCAGATGGGAGAGGAGAGAGACCGGAGCGCGGAGAGAATCTCCTCCGGATAGCGCGCGAAGCGGTCGCCCATCCGCGCGCGGTAGCCACCGCGCCGCTTCATGCGCAGCAGAAACGACGGCAGCACCACGCAGTAGGCGAGGGCGAAGAGCACGTTATAGAGGAACCATTTCATCGCTATTTGATTCCGAGCACCTTGTGCGTCTGGATGGAAAGCGACCACGGCGGCCACGGCGCTTCACCGCCCGTCTTGGGCGCGGAATTCAGCTTGAGCAGCAGGTTGAACGCCCGCCGGTAGTGGATCTTGCCACCCTCCTCCAACGGCGAGATGAAGTAGTCCTTCGCCTCAATGCGTTCGCGCATCTGGCGACAGAAACCGACCATTGCCTCATCCTCGGCCACGATGCGTACCTCGTCAGCCTTCCGCACCATCGTATTTTCCGCATAGCGGTTGCGGTAGAAATACTTGGGCGAAACGGCCACATAATCGAACAACTCGATCTCCGGGATGTTGCGCGTGCCATTCGTCTCGAGCGCCAACCAATGTCCACGCGCCTTCAGGGCCAGAAGCAGATCCTTCAACCCGATGACAATCGTCGGTTCGCCGCCCGTGATAATCACCGCGCGGTTCTTCCGCTTCTCCACCTCCCGCGTGATCTCCGAAAGCGAAAGCATCTCCTTCGTGTGCTTTCGCGTATCGCACCAGGGGCAGTTCAGGTTGCAGCCGGCGAACCGGATGAAGGTGGCCGGCATGCCTGTGTTGCGGCCTTCACCTTGCAAGGATGAAAATATAGATCTCAATCGATATGTCATGCGGGGTCCTCCTGAAGAAAGCGTTTTCCGATGCGCCGGACGATCCCCTCGCGCGGCTCATCCTCCGGCGCCACCGTCAGCGGCGGCAGTTCGTAGTCCGTGCCCGGCCGCGCCTCCCACGCCGCCGAGAAGATGGGCAATCCCTGACCGCGAAAGCGCGTCTCGAACTCCGTCCACGCCTCAGGTCCGCGCGCCATCGGCTCCACGCGCCGATAGACCGGCTGCGGAACCGTATCGGCCGGACGCTCATACGGCGGGAAGCATTCCTCCGTAACGAACCGGAAATACTCCTCGTGGTCGGTGGCGAACTCGAGGCGTCCGCCGACAACCAGACGCTTCCAGAGCGCCCGGAGAAAGAGCGGACCGAACAGACGATGGCTATGGTGCTTCCGCTTCGGCCACGGATCCGGGAAGAACACGTACACCGTCTGCACGCCATGCGCCGGCAGAAGGTACCAGAAGGTGTACAGCGCCTCCAAGCGCAGAACATGGGCGTTGGAGATCTTCAAACGCCGGCATTTCTCGTCGAAGGAATGAACGCGCCCCAACATCCGCTCAATGCCGAGAAAGTCATGATCGGGATGCGCCGCCGCACGGCCGGTGAGGAAGCGGCCCTTCCCGCAACCGACCTCCACCTCAAGCGGTCGAGCGGCGTCAAAGTCGATCGGCAGCGGACGGCAGGGATCTGTCACGGTGACGATCATTCAGCCCTCCGTCTGCGCTTCACACGGTCACGCCTCTCTCTATAAATCCATCGAACCATAATCTATCATCTATCAACTATCATCTATCAACTGCAATCGCCGCCAGGAAACGTTCGGGCGGCGGGACTGGATGGAACGTGGTAGTGGAGACGAACGCATGGCGCGTAAAGCCGGAGACCAGCAGTTCGGGATCGCCCTTGCGGCGCACCTCGCAAGCGATCTCAATCCGCACGCCCTTCTGGGAAGCCACATAGGCCTTCACTTCCAGGAGGTCGTCGTACTTCGCGGGACGGCGGTAGTCAACCTCCGCATGGGTCACCGGAAGCGCACAGCCATCGGCCTCAAATTCGCGGTAGGTGTAGCCGCAGGCGCGCATGAGCTCATTGCGCGCCCGCTCGAAGAGCGTAAGGTAGTTGCCGTAATAGACGACACCCATCTGGTCGGTGTCGGCATACGGCACGCGATAGTCCATTGTGATCGCTTTCATTGGGGGGAATTATACCATATTCGCCCCCATCACGGCGCAAGTACGACATGTCCATCCGCCGCCGTCACCCGCACGGTCGCACCCGGCGGGTACTTGCCCGCGATGATCGCCCGCGCAACCGGCGTCTCCACCTCACGCTGGATCGCGCGCTTCACCGGACGCGCCCCGTAAGCCGGATCGTAGCCATCCTTCGCCAACTGCTCCAGACCCGCCGCGTCGATCTCGAACTTCAGCTCCTGCTCGGCCAAACGCTTCGCGAAGTCCTTGAGCTGGAGCGAGACGATCTTCTGGATCTGGTCCGCCGAAAGCTCCTTGAACTCGAGGATCTCGTCGAGCCGGTTCAGGAACTCCGGACGGAACAGCCCCTTCAGCGCCTCGCGCGGCGCGTTCGAGGTCATGATCACCACCGTGTTCTTGAAGCTGACCGTGCGACCGTGGCTGTCGGTGAGCCGTCCATCGTCCAACACCTGCAAGAGCAGGTTGAAGACATCGGGATGCGCCTTCTCGATCTCGTCCAGCAGCACCACCGAATACGGCTTGCGCCGGACGGCCTCCGTCAGCTGCCCGCCTTCATCATAGCCGACATATCCCGGCGGCGCGCCGACAAGACGGCTCACCGCGAACTTCTCCATGTACTCGCTCATGTCGATGCGCACGAACGCCGCCTCGTCGTCGAACAGCTCCGCCGCCAACGCCTTCGCCAGCTCCGTCTTGCCCACGCCCGTCGGACCGAGGAAGAGAAACGCCCCCACAGGGCGCTGACGGTTCTTCACGCCCGCCCGCGAACGCAGCACGGCGTCCGCCACCGCATCGACGGCGGCGTCCTGTCCAATCACGCGCTGATGCAGAACTTCAGGGAGCTTGAGCAGCTTCTCTCGCTCGCCCTCCAAAAGCTTCGTCACGGGGATGCCGCTCCAGCGCGAAACCACTTCCGCGATCTCGTCCGCCGTCACCTCCTCCTTTAGAAGCGCGCTTCCGCCTGCCGCACGCATCGCCTCCTCGTGCGCCTTGAGCTTCTTCTCCAGCTCCGGGATCACGCCATACTTCACGCGAGCGGCGGTTTCATTGTCGCCGCGCGTCAGCGCCTGCGTATAGCTGATCTTCGCATTGTCCAAGGAGGCGCGGATCTTGCGGACATCCTCAAGCGCCGCCTTCTCCTTCTCCCACTGCGCCGTCATCTCGTCGTTCTTCACCTTCAGGCCCTTCAGTTCCTCCTGAAGTTCCGCCAACCGCTTCTTGGAGGCGTCGTCCTTCTCCTTCTTGAGCGCAATCTCCTCAATCTCCAAACGCCGCACATGGCGCGAGATCTCGTCCAGTTCCTGCGGCTTCGAGTCGAGTTCCGTGCGGATGCGCGCGCAGGCCTCGTCCAGAAGATCGATCGCCTTGTCCGGCAGGAATCGATCCTGGATGTAACGCGCCGACAGCACCACGGAGCTGACGAGCGCCGCGTCCTGGATGTGGACGTTGTGATACTTCTCAAAACGCTCCTTCAGACCGCGCAGGATCGAGATGGAATCCTCCTCCGAGGGCGGATCCACCTGCACGGGCTGGAAGCGCCGTTCGAGCGCAGCATCCTTCTCCATATACTTGCGGTATTCGTCGAGCGTCGTCGCGCCCACGCAGTGCAGTTCGCCGCGCGCCAACATCGGCTTGAGCATATTGCCGGCGTCGGAACTGCCTTCCGTCTTGCCGGCGCCCACGATCGTATGGATCTCATCAATGAAGAGGATGATCTTCCCCTCCGACTCCTTGATCGCCTTCAGCACGGCCTTCAGACGCTCTTCGAACTGTCCGCGGTACATGGCCCCCGCCATCAGCGCCGTCATGTCGAGCGAAAAGACCGTTCGGTCCTTCAGCCCTTCCGGCACGTCGCCGCGCACGATACGCTGGGCGAGACCTTCAACGATAGCCGTCTTGCCGACGCCCGGTTCGCCGATGAGGACAGGGTTGTTCTTGGTCTTGCGGGACAAAATTCGGATGACGTCACGGATTTCCGTGTCGCGGCCAATCACGGGATCGAGCTTGCCGGAACGCGCACGCGCCGTCAGGTCGTCACCAAACTTCTGCAGAGGATTCTTCGTGTCCTCTTCAATAGGATTGACTTGTTCATTCATGGTTTATTCTCCTTCTCCACCCCCTATAAGCAACTCCCATGCCGAACCCCAAACTGCCAGAATTCCAAACGAGAATTTGTCTCGGACTAATTCTCGCAGAGGCATAATTATACCTAAATGATCGTTTATTGATCTATTTTTCGTACATTGATGTCTTCATCGGTGAAACTACCAACAGCCACGCCCGTGTCATTCTGTCACACCTGTGACATCCCACACTAGCCACCACCCACTAGCAACCAACCACTAACCACTAGCCACTAACAACTAGCCACCAATCACTAACCACTGACCACTATCCACCAATCCCTCCGCGCCCTCTGCATCTCTGCGTGAGACAATCCAATCACCCCACTAACCACTAGCCACTAATCACTAACCACTATTTCCCACAGATTTCCTTGAACACAGGAAGGATGGCGTCAAGCCAAATCTGATAGCCCTTCTCATTCGGGTGCAGAAGGTCGTTCATGACCTCCTTCGTCAGCTTACCCTCGGCATTGAGAAACTTCGCATTGAAGTCAAGCCAGCGCACGGTGTCGCCGTCGGCATAGCCCTTGATGATCGCATTCACCTTCTCATTGCGTTCATCCCGACCATCCTTGCTCGGTCCGCGCGGAAAGATCGGCATCAGCACGATCTTCGACTCCGGATGCTTCGCGCGGATGTCGGTGAGGATGCGCTTGACGCCGAGCGCGACGTCATTCGCGTTGCGCTCCTTGTTGTTCGTGCCGATCATCACCGTGAAGAGCTTCGCCTTGTAGCCCTCCTGCTCCCCGTTCTCCAAACGCCAGATCACATGCTGCGTCTGATCGCCGCCGTAGCCGAGGTTCAGGATGCGGTAGGTCTTCTTGAGTTCCGCGAAGAGCGCACGCCCTTCGCCGCCCTCGCGCTCCCAGCGATGGGTGATGGAATCGCCGACCATCACCACGTCATATTCCGCACCGCCGTTCTCTACAATCTCGTTGCGCTTCTCGAGGCAGCGCTTATCCCACCAACTCCCCTTTGGGAACTTCGAGACGGGCTCCGCCGCGAGCGGGCGGCGGTAGATGTAGCCGCGCGGGCAGGACGGCCACACCGACGGTATCGCAACACTGGGCTTCGTCTTCAGGACGGTGTCGATGAGCGGAATCACAGCGCTCGCCCAAATCTCGTAGCCGCGCGAATTCGGGTGCAGGAGGTCGGGGAACAGCTCCGGGCTGAGATTGCCTTGCGCGTCGAGATACTTGTCTGAGAAGTCGCACCAGATCACGCGCTTGCCGTCCGCGAACTTGGAGATCTCCTTGTTCACGATGTCGTTGCGCACGCGGCAACCATCGTCCGGGCCGGCGCCGCGCGGGAAGATCGCCGTGAGGATCGTGCGGGCGTTCGGCTGCTTCTCGGCGATCACGTCAAGGATCTTGCGGATGCCGAGGATGGTATCGATCGGCGGCTCCTCGGAGAACGGGAAATGTCCGGCGTTGTTCGTGCCGATCATCAGCAGGATGCACTTCGCCTCGTAGCCGTCCAGCTCACCACCCTCGGTGATGCGCCAGAGCACATGCTCCGTGCGGTCGGCGCTCGTACCAAGATTCAACGCCTTGCGTGCGCCGCTCGCGAAATACTTGGCCCACACGCCCTTGCCGGTATCGTCCCAATAGTGCGTGATGGAGTCGCCGATGAACACGACCTTCGCGCCGCCGTTCGTGACAGTCGCCATCTTCTCATAATGGCGCTGCATCTGCCAGCAGTTGGGGTCGCCATTCCAGGCGGTCGGCGTCACCGCACGGATGGCGGCGAACGCAGAAACAGAACACAGGGCAAGCAGCCCTACCAGAACAATTTTCTTTGTTTTCATGGTGGCTATTATACCACACTTTCATCCGCATCATGCGCCATCAGGTCTCGCAAGGCCGAAACCTGAACCTTCCCCTGCGCATTGCGCGGAAGTTCCGAGACAAAACGGTAGCGTTTCGGCACCGTGCCCTTTGGGAAAAGAGGAATCAGCCGCTTGCGCATCGCTAGGATCTTCGCACCCGGCGTCTCGGACGCGGCCGCGTCGCGGGTGGCGTTCAGCACAACCACGGCCCCAAGATAGGAACCTTTCTCGCCCTCCAGCGCCACGAGCGCCACATCGTCGATGCCGTCGAGCGCCTTCATCTTCTCCTCCATCTCCGGCAGGGAGACGCGCTGTTCGGCGATCTTGACCAGACGATCCCGTCGCCCCAGCAACTTGAAGCGCCGTCCGTCCGGCGAAAGCTCCACGCCGTCGCCCATCACGAAATCCCGCTGGAACGAAAACGGACTGCGCACGACGAGCCGCCCTTCCGCATCAACCTTCACCTTCACCGGATCAAACACCGTCCAGTCGTAGGGGGCGGCAGATCCACCTTGTCGCCGCCAAGCCACCCCTCCCGTTTCCGTGGAACCGAAGATCTCCAACGGCGCCACACCGAACACGCGCTTCGCTGCCGCACTTGTCTCGGCATCCAAAAGCGCGCCCGATGTGGTGATCTCCACACAGTTCTGCGGCACGTCATACTGCTCCGCATAGGCGCAGAACCGTTTGAGGAAACTCGGCGTCGTCACGAAGAACACCTTCTCTGCCGCGTTCATCTTCGCAATCAGCGATTCCGGCGAAAGGATGATCTCGGGGTCCACCCGGCAACCCGCCGCCGACGGCAGCATCACACGCCATAGCGTACCGTACATGTGATCAGGTTCGATCGTTGAGAGGAACACCGTATCAGGCGAAGGATGCAGCCACGCGCGGTGGAACGCCACCTCCTTCGCAAGCGACTCGAACGTCTTGACGATCGCCTTCGGTTGCGAAGTGCTGCCGCTCGTGTGGAACGAAACCGAGAACCGGCGGCGGCGAATGCGTCCTTCCACCAGGAAGGTGGCCGCCACGACGGCAGGCGTGGCGATGGAGGACCCGAATGCACCCCGTTTGCCATAAGTCCGCACGAGACAACAGGAAAGCATCGCGTTGAACATCAAGATCGCAAACCAGATCCACGTAAGTCGGCGACAGTACGCTTCGGCACCATCCGGCATGATCCCGCCGGAGATCCGCTCAGCGAACCTGAGGCACAAAGGCTTCCGCCCCGGCAGGAGCGAAAGCCCGAACAGCACCGCAAAGATTGCGCTGAACATCCGTCACTTCCCGTTACGGGGTTTGCGGACGCTGCGCTTCAATGTAATCGGCCAACGTCTTCACGGAATAGAAGATCTTCTTGTTGTCGGCGGGGTTGGACGAGAAGGTAATCCCGAACTGCTTCTTCACCGCCATGCCAAGCTCCAGTGCGTCGATGGAGTCCAGACCCAACCCCTCGCCGAACAGCGGTACCGCGGTTTCGATATCGGCCGGCGTGAGATCTTCGAGATCGAGTGACGTCACCACGATCTCCTTCAACTTGCTTTCAATTTCATTCCTGTTCATGTGGCTCCAAATTATACCATAAAACCAAGGACATGAAATTGTACCCATCAGTTCGCGGCGGCGCTGCGGAACTCCACGCGACGCAGGAAGCGGATCTGAAGATAGGTGAAACCGATGAGGGCCACGCCGAGGAACCAGGCCATCGTCGTCGCCGTGGAGAAGCGAAGGTTGTTGTACGCCTCCTTCCAGATCATGAGCGAGAGCACATTCGTCGCATCGCCCGGTCCGCCGAAGGTCAAGAGGAAGATCGAGCCCATCCCCTGGAACGCCGCGATGAACGCGCCCACGAAGTTGATCACCATGAGCGGCATGAGCTGCGGGAACGTGATGTGGCGGAAGCGCGCGAAGATCCCCGCGCCGTCGATCGCCGCCGCCTCGTAGTAGTCGGGCGGCAGACTCCCCAACGCCGCGATGTAGATGAGCGACGCCATGCCCGCCCCCGCCCACACCCCCGGCAGGATGCAGCAGGTCATCGCCCAGGCCGGATCCTGCAGCCAGGCCTGGCGCGCCACCCCGAACATCGCGAGCAGCTGGTTGAGCATCCCGTTCTCCGTGGGATCGAACATCAGTTTCCACAGCAGCATCACGACCAGCGCGCTCGTCAGATGCGGCAGGAAATAGACCGTGCGGAAGAAGATCTTCCCTTTCGGAATCTCCGTGAGAAGCACCGCCAGAAGGATCGGCGCCGAAAAGCCGAACGCAATCGTCAGCGCCACATACTGGAGCGTGCGCCCCCATGCCTTCCAGAACCCCGCATCGGAGGCGACGCGGATGAAGTTGTCGAGTCCCGCCCAGCCCGCGGTGCCCACAATCCTGTAGTCCTGAAAGGCCATGACCGCGCCCTTCACGAGCGGATAGTAGCTCCACAGCGCCACGCTCAACACGGCCGGCGCCAAAAAGAGCCACGGAAGCCAGCGGCGGCGGGCGGACACCTTCTCGTCCCCCGTCTTCTCCGGACGGGCGTTCGCCCGCCGATGCGCCGCCCAGACGATCCCGCAGCAGATCAGGAAGCAGAGGACGAGGATCCCCAGCACCACGCGCGCCAGCGGACGCTTCGCGGCGATGCGCGAACGGTCGGCATCGAACATCAGCCCCCTGTTCGCATCTTCCGTGATGGAGGCGAGCGCGAACTTGAAGTCAAACTCCTTGCCGGCATCGCTCAACAGGATGCCGAGAAACCGACGGCTCACGATGTCGCTGGCCGCCTGCCAGAACCCAACGTGCGGCTCGGTGACCGCCTGGATCCGTCCCGCCTCAAGATCCTCATACATCTTGCGGATGCCGGGCGGCACCTCCTCCAAATAGCGCTCCAGCCCCAGACGCTTCAGGTCCGCCGGCACGCACCAGCGCGCGCGCCCTTCACGGGCATTCATGCGCACCTGCTCGTCATAGACCTCCTGCGACGCGAGCGCCATCAGCGCCGCCCACACCTTGTCGCGCTCGGCCTTCGGGCGGTGCGCCACGGACTCCGTCATCGCATAGAAATGCTTGTGCGCCTGCAGCACGGGACGAAACGACGCATCGGCCGCCGGGAACGGCATCAGCCCCACAAGGTCCGCCGGGAAGTTGAGATGTTCCGTAAGATACGCCACCAGATCCTCGCCGCCGAACACACAGGCGATCTCCCCGCCCGTGAACAGCTGCGCGACATCGCTCGAAACGGTCAGGACGGGGAGCCCACGCACAAGATCCTTCCGCACGAGACGCTGCAGAAACGCGGCAGCCCGCAGGCATTCCGGCGAATCGAAGCACGCCTCCCATTCCTCTTCGCCCGCCGAACCGTTGGATTTCAGGCGCACCACATCGCCGCCCGCCGCCCCGACCCACGGCAGAAAGCCCCACGGACGGTTTTCGACCGCCAATGCTCGCCGCCCCGGCTTCGTGAGCCGTTCGCACCAGCGCTCGAACTCATCCCAGGTCGCGGGCGGCGTTTCCGGATCGAGTCCCACCTCCTTGACCAGATCCTTCCGATACACAAGCCCGTAATACGCCATGCCCGGCGTGGGCACCGCATAGATGTGTCCGTTGTGCGTCGCCACCTTCCGCCAAAGCGGCGGTGAATGCCGCCACCCCTCCCAGTTCTCATCGATCCACTCGTCAAGCGGATAGGTGAAGCCCTGATCGATATCATGGCGCAGGATGTGAAACCAAGCCTTGTAGATGTCCGGCGCGCTGCCGCCGGCCAACGCCAACATGAACTGAGCGCGTCCGCCGCCGCCCGGCAGGATCAACCCGCCCCACTGCTTCGGATGGACGTCGGGATTCTTCTTCTCGAAAGCGACGAGCGCCTTGGTTGTGGGGTCCTCCGGGTGCGTCGGCCGATAGCACATGAAGAACGAGACGTCCGTCGCGGCGACGGCCGTCTGGCAAAGAAAAAGCGCAACCATGAGAAGACTTCTCATGCCGGGGATTATATCATAAAACCAAACTCCCCACTTCGCTACTTATAGCGGATCTTGCGCTTCGCCGGCGGGGTCGGCATCGGTTTCGGCGGCGGGGTGGACGACTTCGAATAAGCCCGCTTCTCGGTCACGAGCACGCCACGCGTGTATCCCGCCCGGCGAAGGATGAACAGCAACATACGCGGACCTTTGAGACTCTGGATGCGTTCGGGCACGCGGATGTCGATCTGCGACTTGTGGTCCACACCGGACTTCTCCAAGAGACGCGGGAGCTCCTCCGGTTCAATGAATCGGTCATGCCATTTCAGTTCGCCGGCCTCGGTGTACGCCACCTCGGGATGCTTTGAATCGGCAAGATAGGTTTCATGCGTGCAGCCCGCCAGCAGCAATGCCACCACAGCCAAAACAACTCTTTTTCTCTTTACCATCATTCATCCTCTCACAACTAACCTCTAAACTAACAACTAACCACCAACAACTAACCACTAGCCACCAACAACTAACCACTAACCACTAGCCACTAACCACTAATCTCCTTCGCCCACCACGCCAGATACTCCACGTTCCCCTTGTCTCGCCCCTTGATCGGCGATTCCACAACGCCGCGCAGGGAAAGCCCCAGTTCATTCTGGCCGAACGCGGAAATCTCCGCCACCACCTGTTCGCGCACCGCGGGATCCGTCACCACGCCACCCGGCGCGAGGCCGCGTCCGGCCTCAAACTGCGGTTTGATGAGCGAGATCATCTCGCCGCCCGCCGCCAGCACCGCCGCCATCGGCGGCAGGATGAGCTTCAGGGAGATGAAGCTCACATCCGTCACCGCGCGCGTCGGACATTCCGGCAGATCCGCCGCCGACAGATACCGCGCGTTGAAGTTCTCCCGCACCCACACGCGCGGATCCGCGCGCAGCTTCCACGCCAACTGGTTCGTGCCCACATCCACCGCCATCACACGCTTCGCCCCGTGCTGCAGCAGGCAGTCCGTGAATCCACCCGTCGAGGAGCCGACATCCAGGCACACATGCCCTTCCACCGTCCAGCCCGGAAACGCCGCGAACGCCCCTTCCAGCTTTTCGCCGCCGCGCGAGACGAAACGCGGCGGCGCCTCGACCTCAAGATGATCTTCTTCGGTGACGGACATGGCCGCCTTCACCGCCACCTGTCCGTTCACGCGGACCTTTCCTTCCAGCACAAGCGCCTGGGCGACAGTGCGCGACGGCGCGAGGCCGCGCTCGGCGAGCGCACTGTCGAGGCGGCTTTTCATCAGTCGATCAGCGACTTGATGGACCGCACATCCGCCTTGCGGAAGTCCTGCGTGATGCCCTCCTTGACCTCCAGACGGTAGGTGTCGGGGTTGTCGCTATCCATGAGCACGCCGCGATAGGTTCCGTTCACGGTCTCGATCTCGGTATCCGCAATGAACACGCGCTTCAGGCGCGGCATGAACTGGACACCTTTCTTCGCCTCGATCTTCACCTTGCGCTTGAAATCCGCATAGCCGCGCAGATGCGCCACGATCTCATGCTCGCCCGCCTCGATGTCGCGCAGGTAGAGGACGTCCGACTTCACGCCCGTGAGATCAGCCTTCTTCCCGCGATGGGCCGATGTGGTCCCAACGGCCTTTCCGTCCAGAAGGATCTTCGCGCCGGGCGGCGTGGTGGCAACCTCGATCCAGCCCAGCACCGACTCGAACTTGAACATCTCCGTCGCCTCGCCGCCGTTCTCCACGACAACGGTCTTGAAAACCGGCGCGTAGCCCGCCAGCTCCGCCTTGATCGTATGCACGCCCGGACGCACCGGCGAAAGCGTGAGCGGCGTCTTGCCGGCGTAGTTGTCGTCCACCGTCACACGCGCGCCCTCAGGCGAGGAGATCACAGACAACTTCGCCGGGCGCCCCATCAGCGACAGCGAAAGCAGCTGCTTGTCGCCAGGCGCAATGCGCAGCTCGCGCTTCTCCTCTTCATACCCCTTGAGCTTGAACACGAACGTGGCGTAGCCCTTGGGGACGCGCTCCACGACACACGGCGTGGTGCCGCGCGCGATGCCGTTCACCAGCACAGTCGCACCCGCAGGTTCCGTCTGGCAGTCCACGATGCCGGAATCCAGCACCAGCTTCTCCGTCCGCGCGACAGGCGTGCGACCGGAAAGCTTCACGTCAATCCGCTTCTTCTGGTAGCCGATGCATTCGAGGTCAAAGGCATAGGACCGGTCTGTATCGAGCGTCGTCACGAGCAGCGGCGTCGCGCCGAGCGATACGCCGCCCTGCCGCACGTCCGCGCCGGGCGGGTCGGTCTTGATGAGCAGAAGACCCTTCTCCGGCTCAAGCTCATAGTCCTTGCGGATGAAATCCTCCGGCTTCACGGAAAGCACCTCCTCCACAGGACGGCGCCCGGGCGCCTCAACGCGCAGCAGATGCTGCCCCTCGCCCACATCAAGCACCGAGACCGGCACCACGCCCTTCGATACACCATCGATCAGCACCTTCGCACCTTCCGGACGCGCCGACACGTCGATGCGAATCGGCGCCGCAACAGCCGACCACGCCGCCGCCAGCACCACAAGCCCCGCAATCCCTCTCACTGTCGCTGAAAAGATTCTCATTTCGCGCCTCCCTTCTTGAGACGGTTCTCGACATCCACAAGCTTTGCAGCCGCCTCCGCATGGCGCGGATCCTGAGGATCCGGCACGAGTTCGCAGAGAATGCGCAGTTCACTCCGCGCCCGGTCCCAGTCGTTCATGTTCACGGCGCGGTCCGCTTCGAACCGCTGATCCTTGTAGCGCCGGTCAAGCTCGGCCTTCACCATATCGCGCTTTGTCACGAGCTCACTGAAGTCCTCGGGCTTCGGATTCACCGTCTCGAGATCCATCACCGCTTCGTCGTAGAGCTTGAGCGCCGCCGCAAGGTTGCCGTAGTTCACATCGCGCTCCTCCCACTTGGCATCCGCCGCGCGGCGCGCTTCGTGGCTCATCTCGACGAGCTTCTCGCCCGAATACTGGATCGCCCATACGCCCAGCTCGTTCTGCGAAAACGTCTCAAGCGCCAGCCGCGTTTCGCGGAACGCGTCGGGCTCCGGCGCATTCTCCACGAAGCACGTAAACACCCGGTCGCCTCGCGCCACGCGGAACTCATAGCGGTTCAGCTCGCCCGGACGCGCCGGCCCCACGTACTCCTTGTCGAGCTTGAACAGCTCCGACGACGAGAACATCCGGTCCAGCGCCGCACGCGCCTTCTCGGAAAGCAGGACGGACTTCTTCACATGCCGGTCATTCTCCGGTACGTCGTCAAGCGCCACCGAGATGTTCCCGTCGCGGTCCACCTCGATCGCATACCGGCAGACGCCCTTCACGTTCGCCTCGACCTTCTCGTAGAAGACAGACCACAGCTTCGCGGGCGCCAGCGGCTTGGCCACGGGCGTGCCGTCACCCGAAGAGCCGCTCGGATACAGCAGGATCAACGCCGCACTGCCGCCCAGCACCAGCACGAGCAGGAGCCAGAGAATGAGACGGACCGGCGAGCCAGGCTTGCGTTCGCCCGCCGCGCCCTCTTCGGCGCCCGCCTGCGGCGAAAGGCCGAGATCCACTTCGTTCGGCACCCCTTCCTCGCCGGAACCGGCCGGTGCATTCACCGCCGCATCCGGCTCCCCCGCAACCACAATCTCGCTGTCGCCCGCCTGAACCCTGTCGCCGACGGACAGCATGCGGCTCGCCGTGCCAAGCTCCTCTTCGTTGACGGCGGTGCCGTTTGCACTCGCAAGATCCGTAATCCAGATCTCGCCGTCGCGCAGCTCAAAAAGGCACTGGTTGCGCGAAAGGGCCGGATCCGGAATGGAAATCTCGCAGGAGGAGGACCGTCCCAGACGTATCCCCGCCTCCGTGACCGTGAACCGCTGATCCTTGAGCGGACCGGCGGTCACAAGCAGTTCTGGTATCTTGGTTTCCATGAGGAGTTCCTCCTTCACATGATATTCTTCACGGCTTCGAGGAGTATCGGCGCCAGCAGCACGATCATCACCGCCGGGAAGATACAGAGCAGAAGCGGACCGAGCATCTTCACGGGCGCTTCATTGGCCAGCCGCTCGGCGCGATCGAACCGGCGGGCGCGCAGCTGCTCGGACTGGATCCGCAGGATGGGGCCGATCGGCACGCCCAGCTCGTCGGCCTGGATCAGGGCGAACGCCACCGCCTTGAGGTCCGGCTGCCGCACGCGGTCGGCCATGTTGCGAAGCGCCACACGCCGCGCGATGCCCATCTGGATCTCGCGCGTCATGCGGATCAGCTCCTCGTTCAGCGGATCGAGACGACGGCGCTCACAGTTGCGCTGGAGCGCGCTCATGAAATCCATGCCGGCCTCCACGGAGAGCGTGAGAAGGTCGAGCACGAACGGCAACGCCAGCATGATCGAGAAATGACGCTTCTTGAGCGTGCTGCGCAGCCAGATGAGCGGATAGGCGTAGAAGTAGAGATAGCCCATCAGCACAAGGAGGATGCTGTTGCTTGACAAGAACGAGTCGGGCACAAGCGCGCAGAGTGACAGCACTACAACCGCGCAGACGCTCCCGCACACGAGCGGCACGAGCACCTTCAGCGCCATGAACTCCGCACCGGTGAGCAGACCTTCAAGCCCGCATGCGACAATCATCCAATCTGCGTTTGCGCGCGCGGTGGCAAAGGCAGGGCGCATCACCACGCGCGAAAGGTTCGAGACGAACGGCAGAAGCAAACGGAAGACAAGTGGGATCTTCCGCTCGGTCTTGCGCCCGTCCGCCAAAGTGACGTAAGTGATCTCGGACGCGACCGACGCGGCATAACCCACCAACAGGGCCGCGGCAACGGCCCAGACCAATATCACAGGTATCTGCTGCATCGTCATTTCAAAAACAGGGGGAATTATAGCACAAACCGGCGAAGTCCGCACTACAGTCCAAAATCCAAGCTCCAACTCTCAACCCTCAACCACCTCGGCAAGAAGTGCTTCGCATCCCTCGACAAATCAAACATCCCCGACATCCTCGCCAAAATCTGATGCGCCCTCCCTGAGCGTCACCTCGCCCGCCTCTCCGCCCATGCCTTGAACCATTCCATCCACAGCATTGCCGTTGTCATTCCCCTTTATCGCCCCCATGGCATTCACCATTCATGGGCCGCAGAATGGATGCCCCATGAACCTGCGGCGGAGCGATTACGAACGTTGCCCCACAAACTTGAAAGCGGGCAGCCGTTGCTCACCAGACCACCTTCGCGAATCCAGAGGCTGGGACATTGAGTCGGCAGATGCCCTTGGCCACGGATGCAGATCCTGCCGGTTTGCCGAACACATCGAAGAACTCGACACGGGCGTCCGCCGCAAACTCCGCCAGCAGCCCTTTTCCGCCCGTCGCGTTCACGAGAAACACCTGCCTGTCTGAAGCCCCCGTGTTCACACAAACATCATTGGCGTGCGCCGCGATAATGCGCTCCTCCGCACTCTCGCCCTCGATCCACGTGTAGCCGCTTTCGGGATGGTGCGGACGGAACGCGCCCATCAGAAGCGCGTCCCGGTGTTCCCGCGAAAACGCTATCCAATGCCGCACCACTTCCGCATGCGACGGCGGCAGCTTCGCCAACACCATCGAATACTGAATGGCCGAAAACAACGCGTTCAGGATCGGAAGCGCGGCCCCTTCCGGCGTCTCGTCCCGGCTCCACACGAGCATGTCGGAATGAACGGCCGTCTTTCCCGAAGTGAGCCGCAGATCGCAGATGCGCTTGCGGTTTGCGCAAGGATCGGCAGGGCAGTCCGCCGCCCTCATCATGTTACCGTATTGCAGAATCGCCGGCCCCATGTACGCCTGACGGAACTCCACAAGCACGTCCGGTTTGATGCGTTTCAGCCGCGCCAGCACGTCCTTCATCAAACGGTTCACCGCTTGAGGCACCGACCGGTAGTCTCGCCCCGAATAGCCATCCTTCAACGCCGGATCGGTGCCGACAATCTTGAACTGGTCGATGAAATCCAGCTTGGCTCCGTCAAACCCCCATTCGCCGACCACACGCTCATAGGTCTGAATCAGGTATTCCCGCACCTCGGGGAAACGAGGGTCGAGAACGCCTACGAGTCCAGGAGATTCGTTCCCGTGCACATAGAGAAACTTGCCCTTGAACCGCGCCCACGCCTTCGACTCGTCACCGACATACGGAACCGAAAGCCACAGCATGTACTTCAGCCCCGCCTGATGGACGGCCTCTACATGCGCCTTCATGTCGGGGAAGCGGGATGCTTCCGGCATCCAGTCGCCCGTTGCAGAGAAGAAGGACGCGCTTTTCTCCTTGTGCCAGCCATCATCAAGGATCATCGTCCTCATCCCCAGCGCGGCGGCAAGGCGCGCCTCTTTCTCCAGCTCCGCCGCATGGACGTCCTGCAGATAGGCGTACCAGGTTGAATACAGCGGCTCATACGCCACCTCCGGGACATCTGCCGCAAGAAAGCCGTTCTGCTCCGCGACCCATTCGGAACAACTGCGCACCGTTTCGGCAAAGCCTCGTCCGCTTCGGTCAAGCAGAATGGTCGCCGTGTATTCCTTCGACATCGCCGTGGGGCCCGAGAAGAACTCGCACCGCCCCACGATTTCACAAGTGCGATCATCCGCGTAAAGCCCGAACTTGAGGTTGTCGGACGCCTCCGAACAGGCCAAGGCGACAGGTGAGATGCCCATGGAATTGTAGCCGACGGCAACGGGCGCATTCACGGCCAGCTGGGATTCATACGTTGACCGGTCGTTCCACCAAAGCTGCGGCCAGAGATGCTGCCCGTCGTTCGTCAGGTAGTCCGCCGTCCAGACATTCCGGACACCGATTCCCGGTACGCGCAGCTGCACGCCGAACGGTGGTGGCATGGCGTTCGTCGGTGAAGACAATGAGACCGTTACGGTTTCGCGTCCGCCGACATGGACCGTCTTGACGGAATGCGTCCATCCTTTCCAGTCGTCACACGTGATGAGCGGCTTGAGGCCGTCTTTGATGCGCAGGGAAGCACCCGTATCCTCAACCTCGAAAAGCGCCATGCGTTCGTCTGGCGTGTTGTTGGGCTGATGAAGCGTAAGCATCAGGCGGCCGTCAAACGCCTTGAAGATCATGCCGTGCCCGCCATCCTTGCTAAAAAGAAGCTCGTCCTTCGACCATGGTCCGGCGAGCCTGCCGCCTGATGACTTCCGCACGAAAATGCAGTAGTCGGGATGTTTCTTGCCCTCACGCTTCAGCGTGTTCGACCAGATCATGAAGAGCGTACCGCTCTTCGGCGAACGGTAGAGGAACGGGCCGTCGGTTATTACGCCGGCGTCTTTCATCGCGTCGGACGCCTTGAACAGCGTCGTGGGCGCGGCGGTGAACGAGGCGAAGTCCGGCGCGAGCGGCGCGTAGCACATCCGCCCGTCCTTCATCTGGCACCACTCGTGGCAGAATACCATGTAAGGCTGTCCGTCCTCAACGTAAAGCGTGCCGTCGAGCGTCATCCAGTCCTGCGGCGGAACGGGGCCGTTCTTCACTGGCTCGAAGGGCCCCATTGGACTTTCCGCCTTGTAAACCCAGGTGCCGCGCGGCGAAACCATCTTCTCGCACCCCGGTACGAGCGGCGCGATGGCGTATGCCCCATCCTCCATCGTCAGGGTCACAAACAGATAGTAGGCACCGTTGTACTTGTGAACCTCCGGCGCCCAGACCTTTCGGACCGGGATGTCGTCCGCGACGCGCATCACCTGTTGCTTATCCGTCCAATGCTCAAGATCCGTGCTCCTGCGCACGAACACGCCCCGCCCGCCATCCCACGGTTTGGACTCATAGAGGTAGTACACACCCCCTTCCGCTAGCACGAACGGATCGCGGATGCGGAATTCCGCTCGCGTGAACGAGGCGGCACGAATCGCATCGCCCGACGAGGCGCATCCCGCCTGCGACAGCGCGGCAAAAAGCAGCGCCAACAAAACCGATAAGGCTTTCTTCATGTCTCAAAGCAAACGCGATCAGCGGACGATGATCCGCGTTCCAAAGGGAATGTGCCTGCAGCGGATGATGACGACGCCGCGACCACCGTTGCCGCCCTCGCCGTATCCATTGGCGTTTGCTGAATTTCCGCCGCCGCCACCGCCACCGCCGCCGGTGCCGTCAACGCCGTTGCCGCCAGCCTCGCCGACCGAGCCGTTGTACACGCCGCCGTTTCCGGCACCGTCGCCGCCAAGACCATTGCCGGTCGTGGCCGTCGATCCGCCGCCGCCGCCACTACCGTAGCATACTGCCTTGCCGGTGATCAAGCACTCGAATCCCACACCGCCGGCACCGGCCTGACCTTCGGCTACAGAGTCACCGCCAGCCGCAGCGTAACCGCCGCCGCCACCACCACGCCACTTGTAGCCTTTCCCTCCGGCGTTGCCCTGCCCTGACGTTCCGTCACCAGGATTGTTGCTTCCGCCGCCGCCCGCGCCGGAGCCACCGCCGCCACTACCGCCGCTTTGTCCATTGTAGTCCGTCGTACCGGAAGGGTAGTTTCCGCCGCCGCCTCCACCGCCTTTGGCGACAAGGCCGAAAATGGACGAATTGCCGCCATTCTCGCCTCTGGCGCTGTCGCCGCCGCCACCGCCGACGCCGACAACGACCTGATAGACGCCAGACGTCACGGCAAAGCTCTGCCTGTAGATGACGCCACCGCCCCCGCCACCGCCGCCGGAAGTGTTGCGTGAACCACCGCCACCGCCGCCGCCAACGACGAGGATATCAACAGCCTCCCTTCCCTCGACGGTCAGCGTTCCGCTCGCGGTGAACGTATGCACCTCGTAGTCCCCGTCCACGCTCTTGCGCCCACCTTTGATTGATTCGAAGGATTCGCCAGTCAAGTCCATCTCGCCGACACACGATGGATCGACCGGATAGGCCGTGTAGATGATCTCGTCGTTGACCGAGTCGTAGAAACCGGCCACACCGTCCTTCACGCAGGGGCGAAGATCGCGGACGGGGATGCCGTCCTGCCAGATCTTGAGAGAATAGCAGCGCGCCCTGGCCGGGTACTGTACGGTTCCGCCCTTGTTGCAGGCGAAGAGGTAGAGGTTGCATCCTGCGTCGATGTTGTATGCCGCCACAGAGTCAAAATTCATGGCAACATCTTCTCCATCGACGTTTATCGACTGGGTGCCGTTCGCCATGGTCACGTCATACAGGTGTCGCGCCGTAGTCGGGAAATAACCCTCGCTTGGCCCCGGATAACCTCTCCGCGTTCCATACCCATACCACAACCACGTCTGGTTGACATGGACTGCGTAGCACCGGTTTTCGCCGTCCGAAGCGCAGGCACCAAGGAGCGTATGCTCCGATAGGCCGGTCAGGTAAACGTATAGTTCCTCGGCTTGAGTACGGATCTGGGTATAGTTAAGGTCGCCAACGATGCGCAGGTCGTTTTTCGCGCGGACGCCCGTGTCAAGATAGTTGTTGCCCTTGGACTCGATGTAGGTGACGAAATAGTCCGGCTTGCCGGATGTCGGCGCCTTGGGCGTAATTGCGCCGTATTTGAGCGTCCCCGCCTTAGTGCGGAAAATCCTGTGGCTCACCTGGTCGTACAGGCACGCCTCGCCGTTCTTGAGGCAGGGGCGGAAGTCGCGCACGAGATTTTCGCCTTCCCAAAGCTTCAGCGAGTAGCAGCGCGCCTTGGTTTGGTATGTTGCGCCGCCGTCCTTGTTGCAGCCGAACAGGTAAAGGTTGAGTCCGGTATCAATTGACGCTGAATCGCTTGCACTGTATATCGTTTCACCATTGACAACACATGTCTGCGCCCCGGCTTTGAGTTCCGTCGCGGTGTCATAGATTGTCCCGGCCGTTGCCACTGCGCCAGACTGATAATACCCTCCATAGCCAATCGTCTGGGAGCCGTAATGATGCATAAGATAAAATCGGGGAGAACTGCCCAGTCTCGAAGCCACATAGGAACCATCACTCGGAATTGCCACCCACATCATCCGAGACTCCATCTTGACGCCGCTTTTCCCCGTGACTTCAAGGTCGATGTATTCGCTTCCGCTTGATTCGACGTACTCGACAAAGCAGTCGGGATCGCTTGCCAAGGTTCCGGCAATCAGGTCTGTCCCGCTCGCTGAATAGAAGAAGTTGCCGGACACGGCGTCCCTGAAGCCCGCGCGGCCATCGACCGCGACGGGGACGAAATCACGGACAAGCGAGCCGTCCTGCCAGATTTTCAGCCCGTAGCATCTCGCCTTGGAAAGCCCAGTCACGCTACCGTAGTTGTTGCCGAATACGACAAGGTTGACTTCTGTGTCGATCTGGGACTCAGACGACTGATCGCCGACTTTGTAGCCATCGACCGTCATGACCGCAGTGGCTCCGTCGCCGGACGCAGCGAAGTCGGTGACTACCGTGTAGATGCGATCTTTCTCCCAACGGCAGTTTCTTCCATTGTAAGTCCCCGCATAGTAGGCCCCATATCCGTAGCCTATTGCGCCCCAGTTCGAGTTGATGAAATTTATCCGCGTGTTGCCGCTGTCAGCGCGGCAGGCAAGCATCGCAGAGTCTGACTCCAGATCGGTCCACTCCACCTTGATCTCGGCCTTTGTCCCGCAGCGACCGATTATTCCCGTATCGACCCACTGCGCGCCAGTTGCCTCCACGTAGTCGAGCTCGACGCATTCCGTCGCCGAAGCACCAGACGTGGCCATAACCGCAGACGCCGCGATTGCCGCCGAAGCGGACAGCAGTTTACTTGGTTTCATTGTTTCTTCTCCTTGTCGTTAGATTGAGGAATTGGTTTCAGCACAATCTGCGCGATGCGGACTTCGTTCTCCGCCTTGCTGCCGTGATGGTGACGCGGGCCAGTGAACTTCGCGCAGATACGCATTTCGCAGTTCGTGTCGTTCAGTCCCGGACGGCACAGCACCATGTTGGGCTTCCACGCATCCGAGATGTAGAAGATGTTGTTGCCGGTCTTCGGCGTCTTCACGTCCGTGAACTCGAACCATTCGTACCCCTCGCCCTTCGCGGACGGGAACTCGCCCTTCCATGTGTGCTTCGCGGAGGGGCGGTCGTAGATGCCGAACTTGAGCGGCGGGCCGAAGGGACCTGCGTTCGCCTCATCGACCGGAATGCGGATGGCCTCGCCGCAGGGGCTTTCCGCGTCCTTCAAAAGCCCGGCGGGCCCTTTGCCGCAATCGAGTGCCTTGGCGTCGAAGACGAACGCGCCGTCCATTTCACGTGGCGTATTGAGGCGGAAGCGCATCATCGAATTCTGCGACTTGCGGGCGCGGCGCACGCGATCAAGCCGCTTCGCGTCATCCTTCACCGCCGCCTCCGCTTCGTCCCACAACGCCGCCATCTTTTCCAGGTCGGGCATCGTGATGAAATCAAACTTCTCCGCCGGCGGCATGAACGTAAGGAACGCGCCGCGCGCCTTGCGGATGGCATCGAGGTGCCGCCGCGCTTTCAAGATGGGTTTGCCTGCCGCACCAAAGTACCGATCCATGAAATCGGCGATGAGCGCGTTGGCATCTTGATACGGATCCTCAAAGAGCGTTGATTCGAGATAGTACTTGAGTTCGTACATGTCCGTGTAGGGATATTCATGCTCCAGGAACACGCCGAACACGTTGTTCTCATGGAACGTCCTGAAGGTTTCGCCGTAGGCGAACTCGCTTGCGAACGGGAAGAACACCGACGGATTCACGAACGAGATCGCATAGTCCCAGATGATGAGGTTCTTCGCGATCGCGCGCCACGACTTCAGGAAGTCAAGGAACTCGCGGTTGCAGGGATCGGTGATCGGCGCGGCCTGGTTGGAGCGCGTGTCGCAGAGCTTGACGATCACGTTGTCGCGCGGCTTCACCCCGCCCTTCGGCGGCGGCTCGGAGTAGAGGTAGGTGAGCATCGAGAAGTACAGCTCCGGACGTGTCTTCGCGATTTCGTCGGCGATTTCGTTCACGAGATTGAGGTAGAACCCCGAGAAATCGTATTTCGCCACCTCCGCCATGCACCTTTCGCACTGGCAGTATTTCTTCGAGTCATTCATCGAGAGCTCGTACACGCGCGGCGCAGGCACGCCCTTCGCCTTCGCCGCTGCGTCGCCCTTCGCGATGTTCTCGCGCAGAATCTTCAGCAGTAGCGCGCGCACTTCGGGATTGGAGATGCAGAGCTGCCCGCTCTCCACGCCGCCCGTGCGTTTCCCTTCCCAGAGCGAAAACCATTCGGGATGTTCCGTGCCGTACTTCTTCCAAGGGATCATGCGGTCGAACGTATGGCAGTGGTACGGTGGACCGTAGGTGAACTCGCCGCCCAATTCCTGCGGCACATGCGCATCGCCGTTGCGGTTCAGGCGGCGCATCATCGCAAAGCGCGGCGTGGCCTTCGCCGGATCGCCACACCGGTAGATGTCGCGGTAGCGGAACACAGGGCGCCCCGTCGCATTCAGCGCCGGCAACGCCAGCGACTTCGCCTCCGGCACGTCAGTGTCGTTGTCGTTCCAGAAACGGACGCCGACAAAGTCTTCGAGGAAATGGCTCACGGCATAGATCGCGCCATGCGAACCGCCACCGTTCAGCACTACGTCGCCGCCGAAGGAACGGATTGTCCACCGCTCGTCCTCAAGCCCGACAAGCCCCCTCGCCTTTGCAAACTCCGTGTCACCGACATGAAAGACGACCCCCTCGCATCCGCCCACGGAAACTTCGCCGTCCTCCGCCGCCTGAACGAGCCACGTCTTCAGTTCCTCCGCCGCCGTGCGCTCCCACGGCTTCGGCGTGACCGGCAGCGATACGGAAAACGGAGCGGCGACGACGCTTCCGCATAGTGCCACGTACAGAGCCGCAAGAGGCAGCAATCCAATCCTGTACCTTCCCATTGCGGTATAAAGTAGCACACCCGCGTCCCACCATGCAAGCGGAAACCGCACAAAGGTACGTTAAAGGTACGTTATCTCAAAACGTGTCGCCGATCTTCCAGGTCGTTCCGAGGACAATCCCGTCGGGGAATGGCCTCCCGTGCAGATACGTGCGCACGGCCTTCGCAAGCGCCGCACCATGGGCGATGGGATCCATCTCAAGCCTCGTCAGCGGCTGGTCCCATATCGGGAGGTGCCCCTTGTTCACGAACGATGCGACGAACACATCCTCCGGGATGCGGATTCCGTGCCGGCGCAACGCAAGCAGTCCGCCCTGCGCCAGATAGTCGTCCGTAAACACTATGACGTCCGGCAGAGGCGGCCTGCCGTGCTTGAACCATCCGTCGATGATCGCGTATGATTCCTTGGCAACGCCTTCCGGGTCAAGACCGGCCGATGTGCGTTCCGTTCGCACCTCCACGCCCATGATGCGCAGCCGCTCCGCCACGTCAAACGCAGCAAGATTGCATTGCAGCTGCACGACCGAACGGACATTGCGACGGGCGCAGGTGAGGATGAAGTCCTTTGCAGCCAGACCGCTGGAGAACTTGACAAGCCCCACGCAGTTCGCCGCGCCTGACGGGGCGGTCTGCGTATCGTAGTCGATGACCACAAACGGCCAGCCGGCATCCTCGATCATCTTTCGGGATGTCGCGTCCATGCCGTTCTCCAGAATCAGGTCCCACCGTTCCTTCAACAGTTCCTCAATCTGCAGATAGCTGTTTTTTCCGCGGCATCTGCTGATTGCGATGGTGGAAACGCCGCCCTTCTCGTGAAGAAGTCTCGTCCGCAGTTCCGAAATCACCCGGTCGGTATGGTAGCAGAAGTAGGGATTGTGCGAAAAGAAGAGTACACGCCAGCGGACGACGTTTCCCGTCCGCGCCAGCACGACCGACCCGACATGCCGCCGCGTACGGATCCACCCCTCGCCAGAAAGGCGACGGAGCGCCATGCGTGCAACCTTCTCGCTGACATCCGCCGCTACTGAAAGCTCGAGGATGCCCGGCAACACGTCGCCAGGCTGGTACCTTCCTTTGACAATTGCAGCCTTGAGCCGCTCGACGAGCTGATCCGATAGAGGAACCCCAGACTCGCGATCAAGCGTAAAATCCGATCCCGAGACGCTCCCCATTCGTTCGCCTGCCCTTTTCCTTCCCATTGGCCACTCCACACCTTCTCTCTGATTTCTGGAGATTATACCACAAGTCAGCTTATTCGGATCTTCCCCTTCAGCTCCGCCCCTTGCTTGGCATCACGGACACATCACGGACTCTGAACGATCTGAAAACGGACGAGCGGTCGCGGGGCGACCGCCCTACCACGGCCAATCCACCAATCCCCCAATCCTCCACTCCTCCAATCACCCAAAACAGGCAACCACACAGTGACCGGCGAAACTCATAAGATGTCCACGGGCATGGGGCTAGGACGCGTAACACGGGCGTAGGCAACGGCCGGAGGGCCAAAGAGAAGGACGGCGCCAACCATATGACCTTTGGGGATCTTCAGGGCACGCCGGAACCGCCGAATCCATTTGAAGGCATGTACGGCAAAGCCGCCCCAGCAGGTTCCAAGTCCGTTTGCCTGCGCCAGCAGATCGAAATAGCTGAGCGCGATCCACGGATCCGCTTCGCGGCAAGGCGCATCCTTGGGAGTGGAGGCCACGATCATGTAAGGCGCGTTGCGGAACACCACATCGTCGCCACGCATGATTTCATCCATGTAGCGGCGGAAGCCCGGATAGAACAGCTTGAGGAGACCCGTGCGAACGACCTTCTGCGCCGTCTTCGACATCTCGCTGCGGAACCATTCCATGCGCGCCGAATCCCGCACCACGGTGAAATGGAGCCGATGGTCATTGCATCCCGTCGGCATCCAGGCGAGCGAATCGACAAGCCGCGTCCAGACCTCCTCGGGAATCGGTTCCTTCCCCCACTGACGGACGCTCCGGCGCTGCCGGATGAGCGCCGCCTCCGCAGCGCCTCCCGGAATCGGCGCCACTTCCAGCGTATCGGCGAAGCCAACGTCATGGCAGGTTACGGCCCCCTGTGCGCAGACGGCAAGGCAGTGCTGGCAGTTCAGGCAGAAATCCTCGTCCTCCGGCCGGACGCCCGGGAAGCCGTCCGCGCCCGCCGTCAGCACATGAACGGGGCAATCGCGCACGCAAGCGCCGCACGCAACACATTTTTCCCTGTCGATACCGATCATGGCCTGCCCACCATTCGAAACATCATCGTGCCGGACCCGCACCTTCCCGGCGAATGAAATCGACGCATTCTCCGGCAGAGGCGAACACGCGCGTTCCGGGTGGCGCGAAAGCCGCCGCATTTCCCCAGGCGAGCACCTTGCCGCCCGCCGCAGCGAACGTCTCGACCAGCTCGCGCGCCTGCCCGGAGAGCTTCAACTTGTAGAACGGCGCGTACCCGGCCGGCAGCACGAGATAGTCCACGCGGTCGAGCTGGCCCGTGAGGATCTCATCGGACGTCATCGGGAAGAAATCCACACCTTCGCACGCGTCGATGTCAAGAAGGGCGCGCGCCGTCTCCACCCCGCCCATCCCGGACGAGAACGCACCGACAACGAGCGAACGCGGACGGCGGATGCGCGTCGGGAACGTCACTTCGCGTCCCAGCACGAAGCGGAACGCGCCCTTGACGAGTCCGAGCGAAAAGACGTTGGCCTCGGGATGGCACGCAATGGCGAAAAGACGCCCCTTGCCGTAGGTTCCGCCGACAAGGGCGATGTTGCCGAACATCTGGAGCTTGGACTTCGGGCAGTCGAAATCGCTTGCGTAGGTGGCCCACACCTCGACCTTCGCGTCGGGCACGGCGTTGGTGGACGGCACGAGTATCGGTCCGGCGTGGTAGCTCACCTTGTATTCGCCCGGCTCCATGCCCAATGCCGCCGCCCCCTTCTCGTTCAGCGCGATCGGCATCATGAAACCGTCCTTGTTCCCGATGCGGTTGTACGGTATGAGACCGATACCCCGGGCGGGATCGCCCTTCTCCTCAAGGGCCAGACAGCAACCAGCGCACGTGTCGATGTAACCGCCGCCCCTGCGCACGAAATCGCGTATCCGCGCCGCACCTTCCGGCCCAAGATCCTTCTTTTCGACGACAGATGCGCCGCCAGGAATGATCAGCACCTCCGCGCGATCCAAGGCGCCCGCCCGTATCATGGCGGAATCGACAAGCATCAGATCGAGTTCCGGTGACGATTCCACAAGCTGAAGCCATGAGACGCATCCTCGTCCCCGTGGACCGAGACCCGTGAAGACGGCGGTTTTCACCGCTGCCGCCGACGCGCTAAAGATCAACGCGGCCGCGACGAACGCGAACCACAATCTCGAATTTCGATTAACCCCCATTCCTGTCTCCTTTCCGGTTCATTCACTCTCTCGAATCCATTTGGCCTGAATTATATCACAAGACGCGACGACGGCGTGACGTTCGCCATGCGCAAGCCATCTCATCAGGTTCGCACGGAACGACGCGCTCTCGGGTGTGGTGCCGGAGATGTCCAGCCCGGAGATATAAATCTCGCGTCCGCCGTCGGCACGCACTTTCGCCGCCAGATAAAGATACGCGTCCTTCAGTCCTTCGCCGACAATCACGTAGTCCTCTTCGGCGTAGCCGACCACCGGAAGCCTCTCGCCCTCCTTGATGAGGCGGAAGAGGATCGGCGAGAGGAATGGTTCGTACGGAAAATCGCCGAAACAGGCGTGAGGCTTCACCGCCGTACCGACCTGCTTGCCGAGCCACCACCAGCCCATCGTGAAGTTGGCCTTGTCCGAGCGGTTGCCGACAACAAGCAGGTTCTTGCCCGCGCGCCGCGCCGCATCGGCTTCCTTCGAGCCGTAATCCGCGACAACGACGCTCTCCGGATCGTCAGGCGTCTCCGACTTCGGAAAGAACCAGAAGTCCCAGGAATTGGCGAGACCCGCAAGCGCGACCTGCAACGTCGCCTTCACCGGCTTCTCGACAGATGGCACCCGCACGCGCATGCGCGCGAGGATCCGCATCGGCCCGCGCGGCTGAGCGCCTACGGACTTCTCGCCCGTGACGAGCGTCGCGCCTTCAGGCGAAACAAAACGCCAGACCAAAACGCCATCGTCGATTTCGAGATCCTCGTCATAGTGGGAAAGCATGATGTCGAGAGGGATCTCATCGCCTGCGGCATACACTCTGTTCGTCGCTTCGCGCACGCCCACGTGGGACGAGCAGTACACAAGCCCGTCCGGGTATGGATCGCCCCGACGGTCCGCCGGTCCGTCGTTGTCGATGAGAAGGCAAGACGAGGAATTGTAGACCGCCGCCTCTGCGACAGTCGTGCCGCCGCGCTTCGGCTGCCAGAACGGCGTGAACATCCCCTGCGCCGTATAGACGCCGGAGGCTTTGTTGAAAACGGTGGAGTCGACAATCGTCCAGAAAACGTATCCGTCACAGAACGGATCGGCACGCGCCGCCTCGATGCCGTTCTTCTGCCAGTATTTCTGAAGTGCATGCTGCGCGTCCTGCAAACGGTCGAGCCAACCGTCGGAGAGTCCGGCGTGGGCGAGGTGCGCACGCCGCTGCGAACGCGTCATCGGCGGCGCGAGGACGCCGCTCCACTTCGACTCGTCGCGGCAGTCGGCTTTCGCCGCGAGGTTCAGGTATTCGTGCGCGACAAGCGGCACGGGCGGATCGATCGCGCCGCGCCGCCAGCTCGTGAGCGGACCGTTCGCGAAGTCGCTCGTGCCGCGCCCCCAGTCAGGGCGTAGGTAGCTCCCGCCATCCTGCTCGATCGCAAGGCTCCCCGGGTCGAGCTCCTTGTGGAAACGGTATAGGAGACGACCGGCCTCTGGACCCAACGTGCCCTCGTTGCCGACGCCACGCACGGCGTACGAGACGTTCCGCCGCAGCGCGACGAAGGCGTCGTAGGCGTCGCGCAGCGGATCGTAGTCGAAATGGTCGTTCGGTTCGTCCGCGTAGTAGGCGAGTTCCGGTGCAAGCAGGACGCCCGCCTCGTCCGCTGCGTCGAAGTACTCGGGCTGTTCGTAGTGGGTGTGCATGCGCACATAGTTGAAACCGGCGGCCTTCAGCATCTTCAGGTGCGCAAGGTGGAAGGCCCTGTCCGCCGGCGAAACGCCCGTCGCGGGATACACGGAGTTGTCGCCGCATCCCCGTATGTAGAACGGCTTGTCGTTCAGGTAGAAGTCTTTGCCCCGCACCTCGAGCTTCCTTACGCCGAAGCGCTCAAGCCGCGAATGGAACACCTTCCCGTCCGCCGCGACAAGGTCAACCCGCGCCGTGTACAGGTTGGGATGCGCCGGCGACCAGGCGCGAAAATTCCGGAGCGGAACTGCAAGTTGAACGTGCAGAGTTGAGAGTTGAGAATTGAAAGAATGGTCTCGGGGCAATTCAACAGTCATCGTCTTGTCTTCAACAGCGACGCGGATCTGGTAGGGCGCGTTGTCCTCAACGCGCCGTTCGGCGGCTTGGGGACAAGCCGCCCTACCTTGACTAGCCGCCCTGCCAACGGTGATATGCGCCACCGCCTCCCGTCGGTCAAAATCACCCCGAACCCAGGCATCATCGATGAAGACAGCCGGCGTCGCCTCGATTTCGACATCACGAACGATGCCGCCCCAGCGGTTCTTGCCGCTCGCGATGCCGCCGCGGGCCGCGACGGCGTTGTCTGCGCAGATCATCACGAGCGCGGTCTCGCCCGGCTTCGCGAAATCCGTGATCTCCCATTTCCAGGCACCGACACCGGCGTCAAAGAGCGCCACGGCATGTCCGTTCACATAGCACCAGCCGCGAGAGCGTATGCCGCCGACCTTGAGCCAGAGGCGACTGCCCTCCCAGTCCGCAGGAATCGCCACGTCCTTCCTGTACCAGCACGCCCCCGCGTAGAAATGGCGCAGCTCCTGTTCAATAGAGTCGGTGCAAAGGTGCGGAACGCCCTTGCCGGGCTCGCCGATGCCGCTCGCTTCCCAGCATCCGGGGACGGTGACGCGGTGAACGAAGTCCGTGCCGGACGAGGCATACCACTTGTTGCGCTGCCCGCCCCAACGGATGCCGTACTGAATCTCCTGCAGCGACCGCCCGGCCACGGCGCCGTGCGGACGCTTGACAAGTTCCCATTCGCCCGCAAGCGAAATAGACTTCGTTCCCTCGGCCCTGACAGGCGGGTTGACGACGGCTGGATGGCGCGCGATCCCCGCCCAGACATCGCCGCCCGACACACCGGCCTTCCGCCGGAAATCCGACAGCGCGTCGTCCCATCCGGCCTGCACCGACAAGGCGGAAAACAGAATTGCCGCCGCCGTCTCAAAGCCAATCATTCTCATGCTCTTCACCAGCCCCAAGCTTCATGAAGGAGACGAATCACGGCGAGTTCCCTTCGGTTCATGCTTACTCGCCTCTTTGAAATCGTTCTTGAAGTCGGCGACGGATTTGCGGGAGCGCGCCTTCAAGAACAGGCGGAGTGGCGCCCCTTCAAGTCCGAACCGCGCCCGGATCGCCTTCTCGATGTACGACTGGTAGGCGGGCACCACGAGTTTCGGGTCGTTCACGAAGAGGCGGATGGTGAGCGGATCCGTCCCCACCTGCAGCCCGTAGTACACCTTCAGCCGCTTGCCGTTGCGCATGGGCGCGAGCGTCTTTTTCGTGGCGACCTCGATCGTGCGGTTGAGAACGCCCGTCGGCATCTGCGTCTTGACGCTCGAGGCCACGGCGTCGATGGCATCGACCGTGCGCCGGATGTTGTAGCCCGATTTCGCGGAGCAGTACACCACGGGCGCGAACGAGAGGAACGGCATCATCTGGCGGATCACGCCGGTGGCCTCCTTCTCGACGATGCCCTTCTCCTGCGCAAGATCCCACTTGTTCATCAGGATGACGCACGCCTTCTGCGCGTCAAGGATCTTTCCCGCGATGCGCATGTCCTGACGCGTGGGACCGATCTCGCTCTCCATCATGAGCAGCACCACATCCGCCTCCTCGATGGCCTTTTCGCTGCGGAAGAGCGAGAAGTTATCGACGCTCGTCTTCGACATCTGCGTATGGCTCTTCATCCCCGCCGTATCCACCAGCGTGTAGTGGCGCGCCGTCGGCCCCTCGCCGATGGTGAACGGCACGTCCACGGCATCACGCGTGGTGCCGGGGATATCCGAGACGATGACACGCTCAGCGTTCAGCAGACGGTTGATGTACGAGCTTTTGCCGGCGTTTGGGCGCCCCACCACCGCCACGCGGAGCGGCTTCGTGAGCGTCGGCTCCTCCTGCGGCGGCAAAGCAGCGACGATGCGCTCCAGAAGCGTCTGCATCCCACGACCATGCTCGGCGGAGACGGGGAACACCTCCATGCCAAACCGCGCAAAGTCGTCTGCCTTCTCATCATCCTCCGCACGATCGCACTTGTTCGCCGCAATGACCGTGGGGCAGCCCGACTCGCGGACACGCTTCAGCACTTCTTCGTCAAGCGGCGTTATCCCGCTGCGCACATCGACGACCACGATGCACAGCTCGGAGTCGCCCACGGCGAGCGCGGCCTGCGCGCGCGTTTCCTCGGCGAGCGGATCCTGCGAACCCAGCGTTTTGTCGAACGCGATGCCGCCCGTATCGACAAGCATGAACCGCTTGCCGAGCGCCGTCACTTCGCGCGCCACACGGTCGCGCGTCACGCCCGGCTGGTCGAACACAATCGCAATGCGCGCGCGCGCAATGCGGTTGAACAGCGCCGACTTGCCCACGTTCGGGCGTCCTACTATCGATACGGTCGCCATGCCCCTCTTCGCCTCTTGAAAAGTCCTTCGAATCCTACCAAACGATCTCTTCGGCCTTGAACACGGGGCCGTTCACGCAGCAGCGGGCATTCCACTCCTCGCCGTTCGCCTTCCTGAGCTTCTGCACGCAGGCGAAGCAGGCCCCCACGCCACAGATCATGTGGCGGTCCATAGAGATCCAACCCTTCGAACCCGTTCCCACCGCGCGCTGGGAGACGGCCTTCAGGAGTCCATCGGGACCGCATGTGAAGAACTCGAATTTCTTCCCCTGCTCACGCAACGCAATGAGCGCATCATCGAGCGGCTCCGTGACAAAACCCTTCACACCTTCGGAACCGTCGTTCGTCGCCGTACGCACCTCCATGCCCAACGCGCGGAAGCGTTCGACCTCCAAAAGGTCGCCTTTCGTGCGTCCGCCCACGAACAGGATCGGCTTCTCGGCAACACCCTGCGCCAAAAGCCGCTTCGCCAAAAAGTAGAGCGGCGCCACGCCGTAGCCGCCGCCCACGAGCAGCGGCACGCCATCGCACGTGACGGGGAAACCGAAACCCAGCGGCCCGATCACCTCGAGCGCGGCACCCGGCAGTTCCTTCGCCAACGCCGCCGTTCCACGACCGACCATCTTGTACAGCACCGTCACCGTTCCCGCCGCCGCATCGGCGTCGAAGATGGAGAACGGACGGCGGAGCGCCGAATCCTCAAGCGACGGAATCTTCACATGCACGAACTGTCCGGGGGTGGCGGCAGCGGCGATCTGCGGCGCCGCCAGCACCAGCATCCGGTAGCCGGGCGCGGCGTCCTCGTGCGTCTTGATCGTGCATTTCTCGTTTACAGCCATCTGTCCTCCCCGCCCCCTCTATCATCTGTCATCTATCAGTTATCATCTGTCCGTTAGATCGTCGCACGGTCGCAAAGGGCCGAGACGAACAGAGCCTTGATCGTGTGCATCCGGTTCTCCGACTCGTCGAACACCTTGGAATACTTCGATTCGAACACCTCGTCCGTCACCTCCAGCGCACCGCACTCCTTCGTGACTTCGGTGTTGAAGTCGTGGAACGCCGGCAGGCAGTGCAGGAACATGAGCTTCCCATCGAGATTGCCCGTCGCGCGCATGAGGTCCATGTTGATCTGATAAGGACGCAGCATCTTGATGCGTTCGGCCGTCTTCGCCTCCTCGCCCATGGAGACCCACACATCCGTGTAGAGCACATTGGCGCCCTTCACGCCCTTCACGGGATCCTCCTCCACGCGGATGTCCACGCCGTTCTTCTTTGCGACCGCCGCCGCCTCCGCCAGCACCGCCTCATCCGGACGGAGCGCCGCCGGCGCACAACACACGTAGCGCACGCCCGCCTTGGCGCAGCCCATCATCAGCGAGTTCGCCACGTTGTTGCGTCCGTCGCCCACATAGGCAACCGTCACGTCCTCCAGCGAACCGAAGGTCTCCTTCACCGTCAGCAGGTCGGCCAGGATCTGCGTGGGATGGTAGTCGTCGGTGAGGCCGTTCCACACAGGCACGCCGGACCACTCCTTCAGCTCCTCGACGGTCTTCTGCGCGAAGCCGCGGAACAGGATGCCGTCGTAGATGCGCCCGAGCACGCGCGCCGTATCCTTCACGCTCTCCTTCTTGCCGAAGTGGATGTCGGGACGCGTGAGGTACTCCGCATCCCCCCCTTCGTCGCGGGCGGCGATCTGCGAAGAGTTGCGCGTGCGCGTGGAAGACTTCTCAAAGATGAGCGCAATCTGCTTGCGCCGCAGGAGGTTCCCGCGCACACCCGCGTGGCGGCGCGCCTTCAGCTGCGCCGCGAGGTCGATCAGGTTGAGCATCTCCTCATCGGTGAAGGAGGTCATCCGCATCAGCGAACGCCCCTTGAGCGAATCCATCCATGTCAACATCGTATGGTACCTTTCTTGAAAAAGTGCGCATTATACCAAAATGGCGCGACCGTTTCAGACAAGCGCGATTTCCGTTTCCGTGCGGGTATCGAGATCCTTCATCCGCGCCTTACCGGCAGCAATGTCGTCCGGACCGAGGAAGACGGCCTTCGCACATGTCCCCGCGCCCGCATGGGCGAAGAACTGCTTCGGCTTCTGCTTGCGGAGCGCGAGATCCACACACTCCCCCTCCGCGCGCAGCTTCGCCGCCAGTGCCAGCGCCGCCTCGCGCTGCTCCGGGAACATGTAGCCGATGTACACGCCCTTCTTCGGAAGCGGGGCCTCTGTGCCGAACTTCGCCTTCAGCAGTTCCGTGACGACCACGTCGCCGAACCCGAGCCCCACCGCCGTCGCCGGATCACCGCCGATCGTCGTGAGGAGGTTATCGTACCGGCCGCCGCCGAAGATCGCGCGGAACTCGCGTTTCACGTCGAACGCCTCGAACACGATGCCTGTGTAGTACGCAAGACCCCGGATCACCGAAATGTCAAACTCCAGGCAGTCCGCAAAGCCCGCGATCCCCGCCAGACGGAACAGTTCCGTGAGACGTTCCTTCGCCGGGCCGTCCGGCAGCGCATCGAGCGACTTGAGATCCATGATCTCGAACGTCTTGGCCACGCCCGCCTCGTCCAACCCGCCATCGCGGAGCATCGCGGCGATTTCCGAATCGGGCATCTTGCCGCGCTTGTCGAGCGCGAGGAACACCTGCGCGTGACGGTCCTCCGGGATGCCGCTCGCCGCCAGAAGCTCAGAGAGGAGCGCACGGTTCGAGACGTGGATGCGGAAATCGTCCTTCGTGAGCCCCATGCGCCGAAGCGCATCCACCGCCGCGCCTAAAACTTCAACCTCCGCCAGCACGGACTCCTCGCCGATGATGTCGCAGTTCCACTGGTAGTGCTCGCGCTTGCGTCCCTTCGTCGAGCGCTCGTAGCGGAAGCACTGCGCGATCGTGTTCCACTTCAGCGGAAAACGCAGCTCGTGCTGACGCGCCGCTACCATGCGCGCCAACGTAGGCGTCATCTCGGCGCGAAGCGCCAAGTGGCGGTCGCTCTTGTCGTTGAAGTGGTAGATCTGCTCGCCCACCTCCTCGCCCGCCTTGCGCGCGAGCAGTTCGTAGCTCTCGACCACGCACGCGTCGTACGGGACGAAACCGGCAGCCTCGCCCGCCGCGCGGAACGCATCAAACACCCGGTTGCGCCACGCCATGTCCTCGGGATAGAAATCCCGCATGCCGCGCGGCGGCTCAAAACTTATCTCACTCATCATTCCTCCTCTTTATAACCCTTCAACCTCTCAACCTTCAACTTTTCAACCTTTCAACTTTTCAACTTTTCAACGATCTCCACACCGGCGCTGCAGCCAAGACGGTTTGCGCCGGCAGCGAGCATCTTGAGCGCGTCGTCAAGCGTGCGGATGCCGCCCGCCGCCTTCACGCCCATCGTCTTGCCCACGGTCTTGCGCATCAGCGCCACGTCCGCGACGGTCGCGCCACCCGTGCCGAAGCCCGTGGAGGTCTTCACGAAATCGAACCCCGCCTTCTTCGCGAGCCGACACGCAAGAACCTTCTCGTCGTCTGTGAGGTAGCAGCACTCGATGATGAGCTTCGTCACCACCTCGTCGCTGACCTTCTTCGGGGCGAGATTGAGCAGCGTAAGATCCTCCAGCACCGCGTCGGACGGCTTCGTGCGGAGATCGCGGATGTTCAGCACGTAATCGATGTCCGTTGCGCCGTCCTGAACGGCCTCCACCGCCTCAAAGCACTTCACCTTCACGGTGTTCTGTCCGAGGGGGAAGCCGACCACCGTGCCCACGCGCACGCCGGAGCCGTCAAGCAGCTCCGCCGCACGCTTCACTTCGGCAGGGTTCACCATCGCGCAGGCGAAATGGTATTTCTTCGCCTCGGCGCAAAGCCGCTCCACGGCGTCGGGATCACCCGCCGCCTTCAGAAACGTATGGTCTATGCACGCAGCGATCTCGCGCTTCGTCATTTCTCAACTCCAAACACCAAACTGAAAACTCTAAACTGGAAACTCTAAACTAAAACTCACCCCTCAACATGCTTGCCGCAGCATTTCTTGTACTTCTTGCCGCTGCCGCACGGGCAGGGATCGTTCCGGCCGATCTTCGGTTCCTCGCGCACATACGGCACGCCGCTCTCGATCTCGCCGTCGATGAACTTCCATTCGCCGTCGAGCTTCTTGAAGTAGGCATGCTCGTGATGCTCCACCGCCTCGCCTTTCGCGGCGTAGTGGGCGATGAACTCCACATAGCCTTCTTCGTCCTCTTCGCCGCCGCGATCCACGCCCACGATTTCGAGACCGTTCCAGGTGGACGCCTCCGCCCACTCGGTACAGGCCTTCTCGTCGAACTCCGCCTGCACCTCAGGGCCGGCGGAGGTCTTAAGGAACGGGATGCGCTTCGCCGCATACGCGGAGTAGCGTGCACGCATGAGCGCTTCGGCCGTCTTGGCCTTCACAGTGCCGTCATGGATCGGGCCGCAGCATTCGCCATACGTGGCGCCGCTGCCACAAGGACAACTCTCTGTCTTTTCCATTTTCTTTCTCCTCTCTAAACTCTAAACTGGAAACTCTAAACTGAAAACTCCAACTCCAACTCTTCACTATTCACTATCCACTATTCGCTATTCGCTATCCAAAAGATGCCCCATCTTCACACGCTTCGTTTCAAGGTAGCGTTTGTCGTACTCCGTTGCGGGGATCACCACCGGCACCCGTTCCGCGATCTCGATGCCATATCCCGCAAGCCCCTTGATCTTGCGCGGGTTGTTCGTGATGAGCCGCACCTTTGTGATGCCGAGATCGCCGAGGATCTGCGCGCCCTCGCCGTATTCGCGGAGATCCGGCGCGAAGCCGAGCGCGACGTTCGCCTCCACCGTATCCATCCCCGCCTCCTGCTTGCGGTAGGCGTGCAGCTTGTTCGCGAGCCCGATGCCGCGCCCCTCCTGCCGCATGTACAGGATCGCGCCGCGCCCTTCCTTCTCCACCATGGACATCGCCGTGTGGAGCTGCGGCCCGCAGTCGCAGCGTTCGGAGCCGAGCACGTCGCCCGTGAAGCATTCGGAGTGGACGCGCACCAGCACCGGTTCGCCGCCGGCGACATCACCCTTCACGAGCGCAAGATGCTCCAGTCCCGTCGTGAGCGAACGGTACATCGCAAGGCGGAAGTGCCCCCAGGCCGTCGGCATGTCCACCTCCTCCACCTTCTCGACGAGCCGCTCGTTGCGACGGCGGTAGGCGATGAGCTGCGCAATCGACATGAACCGGAGATTATGCCGCGCCACGAACGCCTCAAGATCGTCGAGCCGCGCCATCGTCCCGTCGTCCTTCATGATCTCGCAGCAGAGCCCCACCTCCTCCAGCCCCGCCAGACGGCACAGATCCACGGTCGCCTCGGTATGTCCCGCACGCTTCAGCACGCCACCCTTCCGCGCCTCGAGCGGGAACATGTGCCCGGGACGGCGGAAATCCGACGGCTTCGCGTTCGGCTTCACGCACGCAAGCGCCGTCTGGGAACGCTCCGCCGCCGAAATGCCGGTGGTCGTCCCGATCGCGTCGATGGAGACCGTGAACGCCGTCTGGTGGTTGTCGGTGTTCATCTCGACCATCTGGTGCAGATCGAGCCGATGGCACCAGTCCGCCGACATGGGCATGCAGATGAGCCCCTTGGCGTAGGTCGCCATGAAATTCACGTTGGCGGTCGTGGCGAAACGCGCCGCGCAGATGCAGTCTCCCTCGTTCTCGCGGTCCTCGTCATCCGTCACCACGACGATCTCGCCGCGTGCCAACGCGGCGAGGCAATCCTCGACTGTGTCAAACTCTCGTTTCAAAACGGCGCATATTTTACCACATTTCCACCGCGTGCGGCGAACTACCGCCGCGCGTCCGCGCTTTCGATGACGGCGACGATCGGCTTGTGGTCGGAGGTGATCACGTCCGGGACGGTCTTGCGCGAGGAGACCCGCCACTTCGGCGCATGCGCGGAATCGATCGCGATGTAGTCGATGCAATATTTCTGCTCGGCGGCGGGACCATTCACCTTGCGTCCGTGGAAGGTGCGCCCCGTCTCGTCGGAGACGACCGTGAGGAAGCTCCGCATCGCGGTGAGCACGTCGGAGTTCGGACGGGCGTTCCAGTCGCCCATGAGAAAGACCGGCTTCTTTTCCCCGGCGATCGCCGCCTTGATGAGATCCACCGACTCACGGCGCTCTTCGGGCGCGGAGACGGAAAGATGCGTCACGCCCACCACGCAATCCGGGAACTCCACGAGAAGGAGCGTGCGCGGCTCCTTGCCGGGCAGGGGAACCTGGCGGGAACCGAGGGGCTTATCGAGCGACAGGAGCGCCACACCATACTGGCCACCCTGCAAGTCGATGGCACGGCCGAACGTGGAATGCATCCCCGTGAGCGTGGCGAGCGTCTTCGCCTGATTGACGCCGCCCGTCCGCTTCGTGCGGCGATCGACTTCGCTGAGACCGGCGAAGCGCGGCTTCTCGCGCTTGATGGCGGCCGCCGTGCGCTCAAGATCCACCTGACCGTCCATGCCCTGCCCGTGGCGGATGTTGAACGACATGATGCCGAACTTCTGCTTCGGCACGGCAGGCCCCTGATCAACGCGGACGAAATCATACGTGTACGAGCCATCGGGCTGGATCCGCAGCAGACGGAATCCGAGCGGGCGTCCGCCGCCCGTCACGCTGGTGGTCTCCGCATTGAGGATCGGGAGCGAACCGTACATCCGTTCGGCGTACCGGTGGGTGTGGCCGGCGAGATAGAACTTCGCGCCCGCCGCAAGGCAGGCGTCGAGCCGGGCCCGCCGCCCCGCCAGCGGCTGGTTGTCGTGCGAATCCGCCTCGTCGGGATCCTTCACGAACGGCGGCACATGCGTCGCGACGATCACCTTCTCGCCACGCGCCTTGGCGCCCGCCAGCTCGTCGGCGAACCACTTCTCGTGCGCGGCGCAAAGCGCCTCCTCCTTGTTCGGCCACCAGTACAGCGAATTGGCCGAGATCACCCGCCAGCCCTTGACGGTCACCGCCGTGTAGTCGTAGCCGAACACCGCCTGGAACCGCTTGACCGCGGCCGCCGTCACGCGGTTCCCCACATCATGGTTTCCCGGCGCCACAACGACCGGCGGATGGTACATCTTCAGCAGACGCGGCCAGTCGCGCGCGACATCCATCCCCGACTGCGTCATGTCACCCGTGATGCAGACGAGATCAGGATCAAGCGCATTGATGATTTCAATCGCCGAGAGGCATCGGTCGAGGTCGTGCGCGTAACCTTCCTCCGTCATCAGCTTCCCGGCACGCGGCGGCCCCAGCCCGAACTGAGGATCCGTGCAGTGCGCGATCAGGATCTCCCCGTCACGCCGTTTCGCGACGCCGCCGGCGGTGGCGCCATACGCGACCGCCGAACCGAACGCGGCCAGAAAGCCGCGCCGTGAAAACATGAATTCGTTCGTCATCCTGTAAATCCTCTTTCGGAAAAATGCACACGCCACGCTCAGTCGAGCGGCAGCGTGAACACATGCCAGTCACGCCCTTTGCGGAAGGATACACCTTGGCAGATTTCATCATGCTGCGGCGAATAGGTCCACACCTCGATCTGCTTTAGCTCCGGACGGAACCGGTAGAGCCGTATCCAGTCCTGGTCGTCGGCCGTGCGCGGATAATCCTGCAGCGTGGAATGCACCATGTTGCCGTGTACGCCCTTCTGCGTCTCGCGCCAGCAGATCGCCGGACTCTGGTCGCCGCTCACGATGAGGATGAGGTTCTTGTGCTGCGAGAAGCACGTCTCCCACGCCTTGGTCGCGGGCACACCGTCCTCCTTGTGGCACTTCGCCCAGTCCATCACGCCGAACCATTCATCCGGACGGCGTTTGGTGTGCCGGCGATCCATGTCGATCTTCTTCGTCTTGTAGCCGAGATACATGTGCGTGCAGATGATCGCCTTGCGGTCGGCGTACTTGTCCAGCATCTGGTCCACCCACTTCAGGACGGGCGCGGGCGCGTTGCATTCGAGGTGCAGCACCACGAACTTCATGCCGCCCGCCTCGAAGAGCTGGCAGCTGTTTGCGTTCCCGCCCGAGACCTTCACACCGTCCGCGCGCGTATAGCCGCCGAACGCCCCCGCATACCAGGCGTTCTTTGCGTATCGCGAACGCGGAAAGTAGCGGTTGAAGCCCTTGGTCGTCGTCACCTCGATGTCGTGGTTGCCGGGCGAGATGCCGTACGGCACCTTTCCGTCGAGCCGCGCCATCAGGTTCGAGGCGAACGACCACTGCTCGTCGTTCTTGTAGTCCACGATATCGCCCACGTGCGAGACGAACGCGATCTTCTCCTTCTCGATGTTCGCCTCGATCCACTTCACGCGGCTCTCGAACGCCGGGTTCGTGGTCGGCCCGGTCTGCTTCGGCCCCTTCTTCACATGCGCGCCCTCGCCCCTGTAGAGCTGCGTATCGGGGATCACCACATAAGTGAACGCGCCTTCCGGCAGCGGCGGCAGCTTCTCCGCCTGCACGCCAAACGCCGCCACGCAAAGGGCGGCAACCATCAATCTCTTCATTTTACTTTCTCCTTTAATTTCTTGCCAATGCAAACCACTGACGACTAATCACCGTATGATGAACTTGAGTCCCGGAATCGGCAGCAGGTCGAGCTCCAGAGTCCCCTCGCCCGCCTCCGCCACGGCGCACCTCCTGTACGCCGACCTCATCGCCGCCGTCACCAAAGGCGCGCCCTCGATGGAGGATCCGACCGGCGCATACGCGAGCTTCACCGGCACGGCGGGATTCGCCACCGGATGCGACAGCACCGCGTCCGGCGCGAACGCGAGCGTGGCTCCGTCAAGCGCAAGCGGCTGAGCCGCGAGCCCGGCAACCGTCGGCTCCCACGTGCCGTCGATGCGCAAGGCGCCGCCCGAAACCGTCGGCGTGCCCGTGAGATTTCCGATGATGAACGGCAGGGTCGTCGGCGTCCCGCCAAGATCGAGCGTGGTCCCCACCGCAAATGCCGCCGTCTCCGCGACCGGACTGAACCAACGCACCTTCCACCGGTCCGTCTGCTCTCCGTCAAGATAGCCGACGTCCCTCACGAGCAGAACGGAATCACCGGAATTGTCTATCGCCGAGTAATCGTCGGCCTGCAGCTCCACGCCGAGCAGATAGCTGTCGTTCGGCTCCTCCGTTCCATACCGCCAGGCAAGGCCGAAGTTGGTCGTGCGCCAGTTCGCGCCGACAATCTCGAAGTCCTGGTATTTCGTCTTCGGCCCGTAGGAGCCGCTGTTCCGGTGCCCCACAAGCAGCATGAACTCATGCAGTCCCGGCGAAAGCGTGACAGGCGTGCGCCTGATAAAGTAGGTTGACTCCGATGCCCGTGGATAGGAGATGGACTGGAACAGCTTGCTTACGATGACCCCGTCTATCCAAAGCGCCGCGGCATCAGCGATCGACGTTACAAACGTCACCACCGCGTTCGTCGGCGCGTTGTTGCGGAAGTATCCCTTGCAGAGCTCAAGCGGATAGGCCGAGGGCCACGAGGTGTTGGCGGTGTAAGGCAGCGAGGGGCGAGCGGCAGGAAGGACCTCAAGCTCGGCAAGCATCTTGTCCGCAAGCGCGTTCAAGCGGGAGGTCGTGCCGTTGCTGTTGTTGAACGCCCATCCCACCCAACCATCAAGCGCGCTCTGGTCCGCGAAATTCGTCGTGGCGGCATAGACGCCGGCCTCGGTCGCACCGCCCATGCGGCCAAACGAAACGTGCCCCTTCTGCACGTCAAGCCTGTTCGTCACGTGGATGCCGCCCGCGAGCGCAAGCGTGGTGTCGGTGCCGCTGTTCTTCGTGATGTTCCCGATCGCCACCACCGTGCCGGGCGCGGTGTTTGAGAGAAGGCAATCGCTGCACGACGTGATGTCCGGAAGCGTCATGCCCTCGTTCCGCGTGATGATCCTGCCGCTTGCGCACGAGATCGCTCCGCCATTGGGCGGAAGCGCGCCGGCGTGCGAGAGTATGAGCGTTGCCCCGCCATCTATCGAAACGCCGCCCTCGAATGAGTTCGTGGTGAACGTCAGCCGCAACGTGTCGCCGGTTAGCACCTGCAGACCTCCCGGACCCGAAATCGGGCCAGAAATGACCATCGCATGGTTTTCTTTCGTTCCGTAGGACACCTTGACCGTGCCGTTCAGACGCACCGGGCCGCCCCAGTCGTTGTTGCCGCCGTCGTTGCTCGGATAGAATATGGAATTGTTCGCCATGATCGCCGAATACGGGATTGCGGACTTCACGGCACGGAACCCGATCTGCGCGTTGGAGGCGACCGTCACCGTATTGGCGCTGCTGCCGTTCCAGACCGTGTCATGGGAGGCACCATCGAAGAAGAGGCGCCCGGAGGAGACGACGAAATGCCCCGGATCATAGATCGCCCGGCAAGCCATGTCGAACGGCGTCGAATTGGCACCCATGGCAATGGTCATCGTATGCCCGTTCATGCGAAGATAGCCGCGCCCTACGCCAAAATTGTAGGCACCACCAACCGTGGCGTCTCCGGAAAGGACCAGATAACCCTTGTTGTCGAACAGAGCATACTGCTGCACGCTCCCTGAATTGTAGTAGGCGCCCTTGCCGTCCGGACCGGAGCCGACGATGGTCAACGTCTCGCCGGCCGCGAATTTGATGCCGTCCTTGGCCCCGCCGCTCACATGCAGCGCCGCGCCGTTCGAAACGACCGTACCACCTGCCGCCGTGCCGAGGCCACCGCTGTCCGTGACGAGCCAGATACCCGCCTCGATGCGGATCTCACCGGCGAACGTCGCAAGCTCCGCACCAGCCGTCACCGTGCCGCTGCCCTTCTTCACGATCGCCAGCCCTTCCGCCGCCGAGACGTCCTCGCTCGTGACGGTGTAGGCCGAATCCTTGTCGAGCGTGTAGGTGCCGGCTTCGGTGTCCGCCACGCCGCCCGGATCCGCCACAGCGACGGAGACGCAAAGCGAGATCGTCAGGACCCCTGTGTATGCAAGATGCCTTTCACGGATGAAAGACCGACAACTACGGCAGATCATGTTCATTGCGACTATCCTCCTGAAGACAAACTCCGTCCGCGATCGGCAGCTGCAACACCCGCTACATTGCCCACGCTAACACTATTCTTCATAAGTGGGGCACATTTTACCACATTTCATTTTTTTGCACAACAAACACGATGTCAATCGCGTCTGGGCCGCCGCAAGACAGATTTCGCGGCGCGGAATTCGGCGTAGCCGCGGTTGCGGAGGCGGCAGGCGGGACATTTTCCGCAGCCCTTTCCGGGGATGCCGTTGTAGCAGGTGAGCGTCTCGTTCTCGATCACGTCAAGGATGCCAAGACGTTCCGCCAGCGCCCATTCCTCCGCCTTCGAGAGATGCATGAACGGCGTGACGATCTTCACCGGCCATTCCAGCGCCAAGCGCAGCATCCGCTGCTGCGCCCGGATGAACACCTCCCGGCAGTCGGGATAGCCCGAAAAATCCGCCTCGGAAACGCCCGTGTACAGCACCGTCGCGCCGAGCGTCTTCGCCCAGACCGCCGCCGCCAGAAGGAAGAATGCGTTGCGCCCCTCGACCACCGTCGTCGGGCAGCGCGCGCCCTTCTTCCACTGGATCGGCGCCGTCTTCGACATCAATGCGTTCGTGGTGAGATGACGGTAGAAATCCAACGACACGACCTTGTGCGCCGCCACGCCGAACCGCTTCGCGAGACGCTTGGCGAACTTCGTCTCGAGCGCATGGCGCTGCCCATACCGGAACGTGATCGCCGCCACGTTCGCCGCGCCGTACCGGCGCACGGCCAACGCGAGGCAGGTGGCGGAATCCTGTCCGCCCGATAGCACAACCACCGCTTTCATATCCCGCTTCTCCATTCTCAATTCTACACGCTCTACACGTTCTACACGGCTAAACCGAATCCTCATCCCTCCGCCTTGTAAACAAGCGACCGCCATCCCCACCGCCGGGCCGCCACCACATTGGACTCCGTATCGTCAAGGAAGAGCAACTCATGGGGCTCCAGCCCCAGACGCTTCGCCGCCAAATCGTAGATGGGACGGTCCGGCTTTACGAGACGCTCGATGCCCGAGATGATCTCGGCATCGGCCAACGCAATGTGCTCCGCGCAACGCGGCGCAAAAAGGAGGTCGTGGAAGTCTTCGGACATGTTGGAGAGGATGCCAATCTTCTTGCCCAACGCCTTCAGATCCTTCATGAGCGCCAGCGTCCGCGACGAAATCGTCTTCACCCAGCCTTCGGCGTCGTAGCGCCAGAGGTTCTTCAGCTGCTCCTCCGTCGGCGGCGGCAAGCCCGCGTTCGCGAAGGTCATGCGGTAAAGCTCCGCGAAGGAACATTCGCCGCCGTCCCACTTCGCGCGGAACTTCCGCCAACCATCATCGAACGCCGCCCGTGAAAGTCCGAGCGATTCGCAGTAGGTGCGCAGCTCGCCCGCCGCGCCGAGCGGCGAGAGGGAGATCACGCCGCCAAAGTCGAACACCACCCCCTTCGCCTCCAAGAAGTCTGCGACCGGCGGCGGCACAAGATCACCGACCGGCTCGCCGGCCTCAAGACGCCGCCGCACTTCGGTGGAGGACTCCGGCGTGCGCCGGTACGTGACGAACTTCACGAGACGCGCCAACTCGTCGGCCTCCTTCCAATGCGACACCTCCGCCGCGTTGTCCTCGCCAATGATGAAGAACAGCTCCGCCTGCGGATGGCGCGCCTTCACCTCGCGCACCGTGTCGATGGTGTAGGATTCGCCGCCGCGCTTCAGTTCGAAGTCCCACGGCTCCAGAATGGGATGCGGGGCGCAGGCATACTTCACAAGCGTCCAGCGGAACGCATCGAAGCCGCCGCCGCGCCGCGCCTTGAACGGATTGTGCGCCGCCGGCACCACCAGCACCTTGTCGAGCCCCTGCTCGGCGGCAGCCTTCAGCGCCACGCCGACATGGCCAGTGTGGATGGGGTTGAACGTGCCGCCGAAGATTCCGATCCGTTCCATGTCAAAGGGCCTCGATGCGGAGAATGCGAAGGATCGCGGGGCGGCCATAGTCGCGCTTGCCCAGTCCGGTGCCCACGCCCAGAACCCGATAGGCGGGCGGCAGCGTGTCGCGCGTGCGGAACGCCGCCGCGAGCGCAATGCCCGTGGGCGTGACGCATTCGCCTTTCGTCTCGGAAGGTCGGAGCGGGATTCCCGTCGCCGCCGCGATGTTGAGAACCGCCGGCACGGGCACGGGCAGCTCGCCATGCGCGCACATCACGGTGCCGATCCCTTCCGTCAGCCCCGTCACCACGCACTCCGTCTCGCCAAGATCGTCGAACAGCACCGCCGCCGAAATGATATCCACGATGGAATCGATGGCGCCGACCTCATGGAAATGCACCTCCTCGATCGGCTTGCCGTGCGCCTTCGCCTCCGCATCGGCGACAAAACGGAACGCCTTCTTCGCCAGGGCGCGCGCACGGTCGCTCATCGCACCGCGATCGATGATCGCCTCCACGTCCGCCAGGTTCCGGTGCTCATGGTGGTGGTGGTGTTCGTGATGGTGGTGTTCGTGGTGGTGATCGTGCTCGTGGTGGTGATGATGCGGCAGGATGACATCAAAGTCCGTCCCCGCGATGCCGTAGGATGATTTCTGCGCAATCACGTAGGAAAACTCATCGCCGAGCTTCAGCGAATCCAGCGTCTCCTTGAGACGTTCGGCACGCGCGCCAAGCGACAGCAGCGCGCCCACCGTCATGTCGCCGGAGATCCCGGCCGCTCCTTCAATGTAAATCATACGATTCCCTTTCTCTTTCCCTGTTGACCGATAGCCACCTTCTCAGAACATGACGCTCCACGCTTCCGTTCCCTTGACAGTCGGCGAGAGCTTGAGGCGCAGCACGCGCCCGTCGAGATCGTACGGATGCGAGGCCTCCACCTTGCCGTGGTCTTCCGGGAGGAGCAGCGAGATCTTCACCGTCTCGCGGCCGGGGCACTTCACCGAGCCGTGCGCGGAATGTGCGTCCGTCCCGAAGTCCTCCAGCTCGTAGCCGCCCTGCGTGATGTGGCGCGAGACGGAGAGCACGGTCGCGCCCGCCTTCGCGATCGGCGTGACGCGGGCGACGACGGTATCGGCGGGCGGCACCTCGAAGACGACCTCGCCGCCGGCGAGCGAGAGCGCCCTGTCGTTCCAGAAGTCCCACACCGCACACCCGTCCGCACGGAACGCCACGCGC